>DASRNL010000052.1:0-2550 GCA_035647415.1 Sphaerochaeta sp.
GTAAAGCGATGGCTGTCTTAACTGCAGAGGCCCTCGGCTTAGAGGCAGCAGAGGGGGTACTGGTCTGCTCCACCGGGGTTATCGGCGTCCCTCTGCCGATGCAAGAGATCACCGGGGGCATCGAAGCGATCGTACCGCACCTAGAGTATGGACGCGCAGCGGCAGAAGCAGCCGCTGAGGCGATCCTCACCACCGACACCTTCACCAAGGAGGTGGCGGTAGCAGTGGAGATCGGTGGAAAAACGGTGACGATCGGGGGGATGGCCAAGGGCAGCGGGATGATCCATCCTGATATGGCGACGATGCTGAGCTTCATCACCACCGATGCTGCTATAGAGAAAGAGATCCTTCAGGCGCTGCTCGATGAGTCGATCCTCGACTCGTACAATATGATCAGCGTCGATGGGGACACCTCGACCAACGACACGGTCTTGGTGCTCGCCAATGGCGCCAGTGGCGCCGAGGCTTTGGATCCAACTCATCCAGAGTGGCATCTCTTTAAAGCGGCCTTTGACCAGGTGAATACAGAGCTTGCCAAGCTCATCATCCGCGATGGGGAGGGGGCGACCAAGTTCTTGGAGTTCCGCGTCCAAGGAGCACAGGATACCGAGGCCGCTCGAGTTCTCGCTCGGGCGATCAGCAGCAGCAGCTTGGTGAAGGCTGCCTACTTTGGCAGCGATGCCAACTGGGGGAGGATCCTCTGTGCGATGGGCTACAGTGGAGCTGCCTTTAACCTTGAGAGTGTCGACCTCTTCTTCGAGAGCAAGAAGGGGCGGATGCAGGTGGTATCAGGTGGCGAGCCCCTAGCCTTCGACAATAGAGAGGCACGCAATATCCTGATGGAACGCGAGGTTACTACCGAAGTGTTCCTGGGTGATGGAGCAGGGGAGGCAATCGCATGGGGATGTGACCTCTCCTATGAGTATGTACGGATCAATGGGGAGTATAGAAGCTGATGAAGAAGATGATGCAACAGGAGATAAATAAGGCGAAGGTATTGCTGGAAGCGATCCCCTATATCCGCAGGTTCGCAGGCTCAACGGTGGTGGTAAAGTACGGGGGATCGGCGATGGTGGATGAAAACTTAAAGCGTTCAGTCATCCAGGATATTGCGATGCTCAAGTACATCGGCCTACAGCCGGTGGTAGTCCACGGCGGCGGCAAGGAGATCTCCGCCCTGCTCAATGAAGTGGGCAAGGAGAGTGTCTTCATCGATGGCCTGCGGGTCACCGACACCGAGACCGCCCGCTATGCGGAGATGGTTCTCTCCGGTTCGATCTCCAAGAACTTAGTCGATGCACTACAGAGCGTGGGGATCAGCTCGGTGGGAATCAGCGGCAAGGATGGGAGAACCCTGCTCTGTCGCAAGAAGCTCGATGAGCAGGGTCGAGACCTCGGCTTTGTCGGGGAGATCGAAGCGGTCGATACGAGTTTGCTGAGCACCTTGATAGCCAACAACTTCGTACCGGTGATCAGCCCGGTGGGAGTCGATGAGGACTCACAGACCTATAATATCAACGCAGACTACGCAGCGAGTGCGATAGCCGGAGCCTTGCAGGCTCAGAAGCTGATTTTCCTCACCGATGTGGAGGGGATTCTTAAGGACAAGGATGATCCTTCGACGATCCTCCGCAGCCTCAGCCGCAAGCAGGCGCTCGCCTACATCGCCGATGGGACGATCCGAGGCGGGATGATTCCCAAGGTGGAGTGCTGCCTTGATGGACTACAGAAGGGGGTGCAGAGCGTGCACGTCCTCGATGGAAGGCTGCCCCATGCGATTTTATTGGAGATCTTCACCACCGAGGGTATCGGTACGATGGTCACCGAGGAGGAAGAGGGATGAGTATGCAAGAACAGATAGCAGTAGCAAAACAATACCTGCTGGATACCTACGCTCAGGTGCCGGTAGTCTTTTCTAGCGGAGAGGGTATGTACCTGATCAGCGAGGAGGGCAAGCGCTATTTGGACTTTGTCGGCGGTATCGCCGTCAACGCCCTAGGCTACGGCGATGAGCGCCTCACTCAGGCGATCGAAGAGACCCTCAAAGCGGGGGTGCTACACTGCTCCAACCTCTACTATAATAGCAAGGCGATCAGTGCAGCGAAGCGGCTCTGTGAGCTCGCCGAGATGGATCGAGTCTTCTTCTGTAACAGCGGAGCTGAGGCCAACGAGGCGGCTTTGAAGCTCGCCCGTAAGTTTGGCAACAGCTTCAGCGTGCCCAAGAGTGAGATCATCTCGATGGCAGACTCCTTCCATGGGCGCACCTATGCGGCGATTACCGCCACCGGACAGCCGAAGTACCACGCAAACTTCGACCCACTGCCCCAAGGCTTTTTGTATGCAAAGTTCAACGATTTAGATAGTGTGGCAGCTCTGATGGGTGAGCGCACCTGTGCGGTCATCGTCGAGCCGATCCAAGGCGAGGGGGGGATCATCCCCGCCGATAAGGCCTTCTTAGTCGGCCTGCGTGAACTCTGCGACAGCTATGGGGCGCTGTTGATCTACGATGAGGTGCAGTGCGGCATGGGCCGCAGCGGCAAACCTTTTGCC
>DASRNL010000053.1:0-2214 GCA_035647415.1 Sphaerochaeta sp.
CTACCACAGTGACTCTCTTAGAGAACTCCAACGCGCAGAGCAGGTGGAGTGCAGAGATCCACATCGACCTCGTCGCTTTCGGGCTGCTCAAAAAGGGGGAGGAGATCGCCGAGCTCACGCTCAAAGGAAACTTCTATAAATGTGGCGATGCACTGAAGGAGCCCCACCACCTAGCAGCAGCTGAGATCATCACGCCAAAGCCGGACTTCCACCGCCCTGAGTTCTTTATTCCAATCTCTTTTGCTTAAGGGCTGCGTTAAACGCCTCCTCAGCCGCAAAGGTTCCCTCTGCAAGCAGACGGCGTAAGGCAAGATGGGCGAGGTGTTGGCCGAAGATCGCTGTCACTGTCGGCAGACTCCCTAAAACATTGCGCCTTCGGCCTTGGTCGCTGATCTGCTCGTTGAAGTCCGCATGCTCCTCTAGGTGTGGGGGACGGTACTCATAGCGGATTTCCTCTGCACTGAAGATCACCTCGATTCCCCGGCCTATCCCCCGTCTTCTGAGCTTGGTGCGCACCGCCTTGGCCAGTGGGCACCCCCAAGTATCCATCAAGTCGGCGCTCCGTACCAGGAAGGGGTTACGCCGCAATGCCGCTCCCATGCAGCTGATAATCGGAATTTCACGCTGATACGCCTCTGCAAGGAGGGCACATTTGGGATTCAGTGAGTCGATCGCATCGATGATGAGATCGACCTCCTCATCGAGGAGGGAAAGGACGCTGGTATTGTCAACAAAGAGCTCTCGGGCTTCGATCTGGAGCGCTGGGTTGATCGCCAGCGCTCGCTCGGTCGCCACCTGAACCTTGGAGCGGCCAAGGGTATCGTGGGTAGCGAGGATCTGTCGGTTGATATTGGTGATGGAGAGGATGTCAAAGTCGACAATCACCACCTTGCCGACACCAGAGCGCACCAAGCTCTCCAGGCACATCCCACCGACAGCCCCGAGGCCGACGATCATCACCCGTTTTTCATGGAGGCTCGTCACCGCCTCATCACCGAGGAGGCGGCTGATCCGTAAGAATTGCTCGTATTGCATCGTTGTTTTTTACCACACGCTCCACCGATAGTCCAGTCAGAGTAGCAAAGGCGTGCACGTGCTCCCCATAGAACGCTCCATAGGCTTCTTCATCCTTTCTTTCCCAATCGCTCTCCAGTACCCACTGCCCAACGCAGAGAGTTGCTGGATCGCGAGCGATGGCGCTTTCAAAGAGCGTCGGCCCATAGCTGACAATCACCCCCAGTTTGGCAAGAATTTTTCGACTCTCCACACTCGCAGTACAGCCGTGCCAGAGCACCCTCGGCAGGGTACTCCCAAAGGAGCGCAGCAGCTCAATCGCCCTGCCATCGCGGCGGACGACGTGGAGGATGAGCAGGCGATCCAACTCCGAAGCGATCGTAATTGCATCGCGTAAAAAGTCCTCCTGGGCTGCGCTGTCAGGATAGCGGCGATCAAGGCCTACTTCGCCCACCTGCAGCGCTGGATGGGCCACAAGGTGGGTATAGAGGTCCTCAGCGGTGGGCAATGGCTCGTTCGCCAAAGCCCCTGCGCCAATACAAACTGAAGTGGAGAGAGCGGCAGCCTGCTGCCACTGTCCGATGGATGCGGTGGCGTAGATTGCGTTTGCAAAAGAAGAGGTATCACTGCTGAGATGGCGGTGGGCATCAAACATCCGAACTCCTACAGGGGCAGAGATAGGACTGCCCAGGTGGTGAAGATGGAGAGCAGGATGGGCAGTACCATCCCTCGCTGCTTCCATGCTACCAGAGCTGCGACGCTGATGCCAACAAGACCTGCCCACCACTGCGTGCCGTAATCAAGCACAACACCGGGGAAGATCAACGGCCCTAAGGCGGCAATCGGCAAGAGGCGCAGCGCCCGAGCGAAGAAGGGTGGCAGGCGATCGAGCCACGTAGCGTAGTAGGGCAAGAGGCGGACGATCATCGTAGCGACAGCACTGACGAGGATAGGAATCATCGGACTCATAGGCCCTCCACTTTAGAGAAGAGCAGCGCACCTAGGAAGGTGGCGCTGAGCATCGAGATAACAAAAGACCAACCTACTGGCATTCCAAAGAAAAGAGTGAGAAGAGCATGCAAGGCAGCACTGATGGCGGCGATGAGAAGAACCGGGATACCACTTTGTTTGAACTGCTGAGTAAAGAGGATGGTAAAGAGCGCGTAGAGGGTGACGCCGACGGCGAGTTGTAGCGAGGAG
>DASRNL010000054.1:0-10517 GCA_035647415.1 Sphaerochaeta sp.
GAGGTCATCCAAAAGAGTGGGGTGATGATCACCCACTTCTCCGATGTCCTGCAAACCCTCAATACCAAAATTGAGGATTTCGAGGATGAGTACAACGCCAAGGACTTCAAGGAACTGGTTGCCATCCAAAAACGGTATACCCAGAACTATAAAGAGCCCCTGAAAGAGAGCCAAGCACAGCTGCGCAACTACATCAAGAAAAAGGATCAGCTGATCAGCAGTGGCGTGGATGTCCTCACCGATGAGGGGTTAGCCAAGACCCGAGCGACGCTGCTCAAGAAGCTTGCAAAGATTGAGCTGCAGCCGGAGGAGATCACCTTCTTCACCGATACCTTTATCGATACGGAGAACAAAATTCGCTCCTACAAGGAACGGAAGCAGCAGCTGGAGAACAAGCTGCACATCACCAGCGCCAAGGAGCTGCGGCAGCTCGGCCGCGACCTAGCCACCCCCAGCAGGAGTGCGAAGATCGAAGCGGAACTGCACCTCAACGCTGATACGATTAAAAATTTGATCAGAGACCTGCAGATGACTGAAAAGGAACTGCGGTCGATCGAATATCAGTTTGAAGACACCTGTGAGAACATTCTCACCCTCTGTACCCGAATCAAGTACGGACAGAAGATGATGAAGGATGCCAAGGATCGTTTGACCAAGGCGAACCTCCGTCTGGTCGTCTCCATCGCGAAGAAGTACACGAACCGTGGTTTGCACTTCTTTGACTTGGTGCAGGAAGGCAATATCGGCCTTATCAAGGCGGTTGAGAAGTTTGAGTACCGCAAGGGGTTTAAGTTCTCCACCTACGCCACCTGGTGGATTCGCCAGGCGATCACCCGTTCGATCAGCGACCAGGCACGGACGATCCGTGTGCCGGTGCATATGATCGAGCAGATCAACAAGGTGGTCCGTGAGAGCCGAATGCTGATGCAGTCCCTCGGTCGAGAGCCGACCGATGATGAGATTGCTGAGAAGCTCGGCTGGACCGAGGAGAAGGTCAAGGCGGTCAAGAACGTCGCCCGTGAGCCGATCAGCCTCGAAACCCCCGTCGGTGAGGAGGAGGACAGCCTGCTCAGCGACTTTATCGAGGATAAGGAAGTGGAGAACCCCGCTACCCAGACCGCATACGCCCTGCTGCAGGAGCAGCTGAAGGATGTTCTTGCCACGCTCCCTGAGCGCGAGCAGGAGGTCTTGAAGATGCGATTTGGCCTTGAGGATGGATATTCATTGACACTCGAGGAAGTTGGGTTGTATTTTGAAGTGACGCGGGAGCGTATCCGACAGATTGAGGCAAAAGCCCTCCGTCGGCTACGGCATCCGAAGCGCAGCAGAAAGCTGAAAGATTTCATTTGAGATATAGGTAGGTGAGAGTGATGGAAGAATCACAGGTATTTGCAAAGCTCAACCAGCTGCAAGAGGATCTGAGCGCACGATTCGCTCTTGAGGATGAGATTGTAAAGTTGCCCCGAGATCTGAAGGTCAAGCAGGAGCTACTTAATCGGATCAACCTCGAGTATATCGAGGAGCACGAGAGAAGTGAGACCGCAAAACAAGATCTTAAGAGCTTACGGTTCCAGTATGAGGAAGCGGTTGAGGCTCGTGAGAACTTTGAGAAGCAGATGGAACAGATTGCCACCCAGCGCGAGTTTGAAGCGTTGGAGAAGGAGATCAAGGAAGCTGCTGCTCGAGAACAGAGCTTGTTGAAACAGCTGCATGTGAAAGATAAGCAGGTCATCGAATTTGGTGAGCGCTTAACTGAACGTGAAGAGCTGATGGCGCTGCAAAAGGCAGAGGTTGACGATGAGTCGAGCAAGATCGATGCACTCTTGAAGAAGAAGCAGGCAGAACTCGATGCGCTTGCTGAGAAGTGCAACTCCTATATCGGTGATGATATCTCCCTCGACCTCTACAACAAGTTTGGCAATATCGTGCGAAACAAACGGGGGAAAGGGATTGTGCCGGTCCACGGATTGGTCTGTCAGGGCTGTCATGTGATGCTGCCGGTTCAGTTTGTGAATGAGGTCCATACAGCAGAGAAGATTCAATTCTGTCCCTACTGTAGTCGTATCCTCTACTACGAGGACACCGAAGGTGTTGTCGAGCAGGCACGTAAGCCGCTGAAGGATGTGGAGATTGAAGAGGGCGGATTGGCTGAATTCATCAGCGCTGATGAGTTTGAGGACCTCTTAGACTAAGGTTTTTACAAGGTGGGCGAGATGATCGCGGGCATCCACAGGGTGCACGAGGAAAGTCCGGGCTCCAGAGGACATGACGCCGGGTAACACCCGGGGGCGGTGACGCTACAGATAGCGCCACAGAAAATATACCGCCGGCAACGGTAAGGGTGAAATGGTGGGGTAAGAGCCCACCGCGCATTTGGTAACAAATGTGGCAGGGCAAGCCTCGTCAGGAGCAAGACCAAGCAGCAGATAGGGTGGTCCGCCTAATATCTGCGGGTAGGTTGCTTGACCAGCTAGGTAACTAGTTGGCTAGATAGATGATCATCCGAGACAGAACCCGGCTTATTGCCTGCCTTGTTTTACGAATTGGAGAGAACAGAAGATGAGAAAGACTTGTGCTATCTACACGCTTCTGTTCTCTTTATATGTGCTCAGCTTCAGCAGTTGTAAAAAGAGTGAATCCCCGTATGTAGAGCTCGTCGCCCAAAATCAATGGAGCGATGTCCTGTCGGTAGCACAGGAGCGCTTTGCTGCCTCCTACGGCTCTCTGGATCTCTACTATCTCGCTCGAGGCTCCTACGAAACAGGTGATTACGACCTCGCGCTGGAGGCCACCGAGCTCTATTTTTTGCTCACCGATGAGCAAGATATCATCTATCCAGCCCGAGCACTGGCGTTGCAACTCCCCCATTACAGCGAAAGGTGCGAGCAGGGGAGGATCCTTGCAGAGGCGGATATGCTCACCACCGGCCTCGCTGGAGCCTACTACCAGGCGTTGCTTAGCGAGGGGCGAACAGAGGAGGCCAATGCGATCTTTGCTCGCCATCTGGTCGATACGGTCGATGCCCCTGGGTATGCGACCTTGCTCTTACAGGATGGCAGCAGCCTCGACCTCCTACTCCCTGCTCTGGGGGCGTTGGAGGACCAAGAGCGCATTAGGCTGATACGAGAAGCGCCGATTGAGCGTTATAGCCCAACGGTCGCCTTAGCTATTGCTGAGTTCTTAGAACAGACGGCACATAGTATGCTTTCACCAGAGCTGCACTATCTGCGCTATGAGAGCCTCTGGCGCCTCTATAGCAGAGCTGAGATGCGCGTTCTGGCAAATAAGTACCGCAGTCTGAGCAATCAGGCTGCCCAAGGAATAGAAGTTGATGTTTCAGGCGATTGAAAAAGAGTTGTTAACCATTCGAAACCCCAGCCGGTACACCGGCGGTGAATACCACTATGGGGAGAAAGACCTCAGCAAGGTGACCTACCACGCTGCCATCTGTTTTCCTGATCTCTACGAGATTGGGATGAGCAACAATGCAGTGCGGATCCTCTACGACCGGCTCAACCGCTTAAAAGCGGTGCACTGTGATCGGGTCTTCAGTGTCGCCGAGGACTTTGAGAACCTTTTGCGTGAGAAAAACGTTCCCCTCTACACCTTGGATCTGAAGAAACCCCTCCATCAGTTGGATATGCTCGGTTTTTCAGTAGGGTATGAGCTTGCTGCGACAAACATCCTCCAGGTGCTTGAACTCGGTGGCATCCCATTGCACAGTGCGGACCGGAGCGAGGGAGATCCGATTGTCATCGCAGGAGGACCTGCGATCACCAACCCGCTGCCGTTTGCCCCCTTCTTTGACTTTGTCTATATCGGTGAAGCAGAGGGAGGTCTAGAAGCGGTCATGGATCTGCTGGTCGATGCCAAAACAGCACAGAAGAGTAGGGCGGAGCAGCTGGCGATTTTACAGGACATCCCCTATCTCTGGTACCCAGAGAAGGAGCGGGCAAACCGGTATATCGATGAACATTTTGGTGAAGGAGCTGGAGCTCTCTTTGCACACTTTGTCGTACCCAACTTCAAAGTCGCCCAGGACAATGGGGTGGTGGAGATTATGCGTGGCTGTCCCAACGGCTGCCGCTTCTGCCATGCAGGGCAGTTCTATAAGCCGTATCGACAGAAGGATACCGCTGTCATCAAAGAGGAGGTAGCCCAGCTGGTAGAGAGTTTCGGCTATCGAGAGATCACCCTCTCCTCGCTCTCCAGTGGTGACCATGGGCAGATTCAAGAGATGATTGAGGAGCTCAATGCCGAGTATCGTCACCGGCACATCTCCTTCTCCCTGCCAAGCTTGAAGGTAAACTCCTTCAGCTTAGATATCCTCGATGAGCTCAGTGAGGTGAGAAAGAGTGGGCTGACCTTTGCTATCGAGACCCCGGTGAACGGGTGGCAGAACTCGATGAACAAGCCGGTGCCCCTAGAGCAGGTGATCGCCATCGCCCAGGAAGCGAAACAGCGGGGCTGGCGCCTTGCTAAGTTCTACTTTATGGTCGGCTTGCCCTTTGTCGATCCTGAGACAGAGAATGAGGCGATCCTGGATTACCTGAGCGCAGTCTGGCAGGCCACCGGTATTCGGATGAATATCAATATCGGCACCTTCATCCCCAAAGCGCACACCCCCTTCCAGTGGTCCAAACAGAAGGACCCAGAGGAGGCTTTCCAGCAGCTCTCCTCCTTAAAATATGCGATACAACGCAGCATTCGCGGGGCCAAGGTCAGCTACCATGAGCCCTTTATCTCCTATCTTGAGGGGCTCTTAAGCCGTGGGGACGAGCGTTTCAGCGCTGTTATCGAGGATGCCTACCGACGGGGATGTCGTCTCGATGCATGGGATGAGCACCTCGACACCGACGCATGGAAGGCCGCTATTGCTGCAGCTAGTTACAACCCAGAGGAGGCGATCTTTAACGAGTATGATCTTGAAGAGCGACTTCCTTGGCACTCGGTGGGTATGCGTATCGGCTCAGGCTTTCTCAAAGAGGAGTACCGCCGAGCGAAAGAGCAGCTACTAACCGAAGCATGTACACCGGAGTGCAACCACCTCTGTGGAGTCTGCAACAAGACCACCGAAGTGGTGGATGCTGTAGCAGAGCCCAAAGAGAAGCCAGAGGTACCGGTACCCCCTGCCTTTGATGGGGTGCAGACGATTATCACCTATAGCCGCAGTGATGCAGCACTCTTCCTCAGCCATATAGCAACGATGCGCAACTTTGAGATGGCCTTTCAGCGCAGTGGAATCCCTATCGGCTTCACCCAGGGGTATAACCCAAAACCGCGGCTTGAGTTCGTCAATCCGCTCTCTGTGGGTATCAGCGGGGAAGAGGAGATTCTCCTCTGTGAGGTCGACCGCAGCGTGAAAGAAGATCCAGAACCCCTTATCGCAAAGCTCCAAAAGAGCATGCCAGCGGGGTATACGATCACCTCGATGCTCTTTTTAGTCTTACCTAAGAAAGAAACCCTAGCCAAGCACATGGTCGGCAGCCGCTATCTCCTTGATGCATCAGGTGATAGTGAGATGGACAGCCACCTGCGTTCGTTGATCGAGAAGCAGAGCGATGCCTATGAGATCCGTGAAATACAACCGAGTATCTATGAGGTGTTAGTAGTTGGGGAGCGCAATATGATCACCCTGCTCTTTGGCAAGGAGATCAATAAGTTTGCCCTCACACAACGGATCACCATCACCCGTACAGCGTTGTACGCGGGCAGGGTAGGGCAGAACTATCCTGAGTACTTTACGGCGTTGATGAAATCTTAGCCAGGAGCTCTTCGATCAAATCCACCGAGTCCTGCGGACCTACCATCATCAACGTATCACCTGCACAGAGTGGCTCATCAGGCCCTGGGGAGAGGATGATGGTACCATCGCGACGGATAGCGACGACCGTAGCGCTGGTAGCCTGCCAGAAGCGCAGCTCTCCGAGGGTCTTGCCAATCACCTTGCTGGTTTCATCAAGGGCGTAGGCAAAAATGGGGAAGGGGTTATCCTCAGCAAAACGCGTATTGATCGAGTAAATCTGTTTGGCGATAGAGGAGATCTCCCGGTTTAACTCTTCGTTCTTGCGAATGATTTGGTGCATACGGTAGAGCAATTTCTTGCTTTCATCGCGTTTGCTGTTCGCTTCAATGAAAGCAGTAGCTTGGCTTACACTTTGGACGATTACGCCACTATTGCGTTTCACTTCAACGACTTGCATTTCTTCTAAGAGCGCAAAAGAACGACGGATTGTCTCAGGAGATACCCCATATTCACCGCTCATCAACGTCCTTCCGCTGAGGCGTTGTCCCTCAGTAAAGTCACCAGAAACAATGCGCCGAGCGATATCAACAGCGATCCGCTCGTAGATCGGTGTCTTCGGTCGTTTCTGAGAACGGCTTGATTTGGTATCGTTAGGCATTTCCTTCCTCCTCAGCTTCTTTACTCGCTTGCCAGAGCGCTTCCATCGCATCCAAGTTCTCAGGTGAGAGTGTGACATCCTGCGCTTGGGCTGCCTCATAGAGGGCGTTAAATCGTTGCTGTACCTTCTGATTGGTTCGATGCAGTGCATAGGCGGGGTTATGCTGTAAAAAACGTGTGAGGTTGATCACTGAGAAGAGCAGATCTCCCAGTTCCAGCTCCAATGCCTCGGGTGAACCGCTGGCATGGGCTTGCAAGACTTCACCAAGCTCTTCCTGAATTTTATCTACAACGCCCTCGAGTGTTGGCCAATCAAAGCCGACTTTTTCTAGCTGTTTTTGTACTGCGAAGGCATGCTCTAAGGGGCTGGTTGATCTAGGGATGTTGCTGAAGAAATTATCGCTTGCTGGCTTTCGTCCTTCCACATCCTCTTTCACGGCGTTCCATACCTTGAGCACCTCATCAGGATTATCAGCTTTGACTTCCCCAAAGACATGGGGATGACGTCTGATGAGTTTTTCACAGACAGTGTTCAGCGCTGTGATGCCCTGACTGTGTTCATGCTCTTGCGCCATGACCAGGAGCATGAAGGCGTTTAACAACACATCGCCAAGCTCTTCAACCATCTCAGACTCAGTTTGTGCATCGAGGAACTCGTAGGTCTCCTCGATAAGGTTCAACGCGCTCTCTTTGAAAGTCAGCTCCTGGTCCCAAGGACAGCCGCCATCTCCACGGAGAATCGACAAAATCTCATAGAGCTGCAGCGCAGCATCACCGATAGAATGTTTCTCTTGGTACTGAAAGCTGATCATGGCTTCAGTATATATCCTGTGAGCGCTTTTGAACATAGAGGGAGTTTAGGAGCTGTATTCCCCTTTCTAGTTTACAGAATATATATTATCCACAAGAATAATGCTCCTAAGGTGCATGGTTGCAGTAAATCTCTTATAGCTCGATAGAGCCGATAAAGACGAGATCAGACCAGTAGATATTGGTAAAATCGCCATCGGAGACATTCAGCGCGGCGAAGACATGGATGTACCGATTCTCCCAAGGAGGATCAAAGAGCAGATAATCGGGATACCCTTCCCCAACCCCGCTGACGGTAAAGGGAGCTCCATTGTATCGATAGAGCTCGCTTTGGTGGATGGTATATCCTCCGCTTGTCACCTGAAGCGAGATGACAGTGTTATCCTCAGTACCAGCTATCTTGGATGAAGAGAGCGTGATCGTAGCGTTTGGATTATTGGGTGTGTCAGCGGTTGCATGGTAGTGAGGAGGTCCTTTCATGGTCGCTGCAGAGAGTGCATAGAGGCGATAGGGCTCATCCCCGTCCTCTTTTTCGAGAATAGGAGTTTGCTTGGTGATTGGAATTTGGGCCCCGATAAAAGAGGATCGCTGATACTCCTTCTTAAATGCGCTACGGATAGCAGAAATGCGGGTATCATTGGTTTCTAGCGGTTGGTCGATGACCATGTAACTGAGTAATACCGATGGGCTTTTACCCTGTTCGACGAGCCCTAAATTTCCCTCTGGATCTGAGATTGAGATAGTTGCAGAGACGGTGGTTGCGTCATCAGTTTGCACAGGAGCAATGGTGGTAGTTGCATGAAATAGGACGGCAATACCGCAACTGCTGAGCAGAACAAGCAGGAAAAAAGAGAAAAAAACAGATGCAATGAAAGCTAAATACCGTTGCTTCTTCATCGCATCTGTCTCCTGTATCACAAGCAGCTTCAGGCTATCGCCCTCCCCTACTCTCTTAGAGCAAGGCTAGCTTATTCTGTGCAAGCTTGGCAAACTCGCTCGCGGGGAATTGGTCAGCGAGCTGCTGGAAGATAGCTTCAGCGAGCTCAGTGTTCCCTGCTGCTTCATGCAGCCGTGCTTGGCCGAAGAGTGCCTTGGGGCTCTCGGCGGCAGTAAAGCCATACTCATCAATAATTTGCGTCCAATATTCAAGGGCTAGGAACTCATCTCCAAGGTTCTCAGCACTCGCTGCAGCGTTGGCAAGCGAAAGAGAACCCAGGTAGGTATCTTTGCCTTGTGTATGTACCGCCATAAAGTGGTCAATCGCTTCTTGATACGCATCCGCTTCAAAGGCGAGCACCCCGAGAAGGTACCGAGCCTTCTGTTGTGGGTATCGTTTGCCTTTAGCGCTGAGGGTTTTCAGCTGTTCTACCAGCGCTTCATAGGAGGCGCTATAGGAAGGATCATCGCTATCGATGACCAAGAGTTCTCCATACTGCTGTTGCAGTAAGTCGATTTGGTCAAACTCTTTAGCATTGCGTTTATTCCCAACAGCACTGCCAATTGCAATGCCGATAACGATGAGTACAATCGCCAATACAACAGCGAGCACTACCTTCAGGTGCTTTGCAAGAAAGCCACCGAGGCGCGCCTCTAGCCGTTCGAGGAAGGACATCTGTTCAAGATCTTTCTTTGTTTCAATCATCACTTGGCTCCCTTACAAGGTTGATAGCAGGTGGCGGATAGTGCCACCTGCTCTTGTGGAGAATCACTCCTCTGTTTTTTCTTCCTTGGATTGCAGTAAATCTGCGAGGGAGTAAGTATCCTCTTCATTATCGGTGTGGATATACTTGGCAATCTCAGAAGCCTGACTGCGTCGGATCATCTCCTTGATGGAGAGACTGAGCTTCTGGGTTGTCGGGTTGACCTCGATAACCGAAGCGGTGATCGGATCTCCAACCTTGAACTTCTGCAGTGCCTCGTCAGTGTACTCCTCATCAGGACCGACAAGGTTGAACTTGCTGATCAAGCCCTCGATATCGCCGATGACCTTCACGAAGACACCAAAGTCGGTGACGTTGGTCACTACCCCACTGATCGTGCTGTAGCGTGGGTAGTCACTCTTCAAGGTCTGCCAGGGGTTTCCTTCGAGCTGCTTCACACCGAGGCGGATGCGACGGTTGTTCGGCTCGACACGGATGACCACGACATCGATGACATCACCTTCGTTGCAGAATGAGGTCATGTTCTTTACCTTCTTAGTCCACGAGATATCGTCGATGTGTAAGAAACCATCGATTCCTTCTTCGAGGTTGATGAAAGCACCGCTGTTGGTGATCTTTACCACGGGCTTGCTGAGGGTCTTCCCTACTGGGTAGCGCTCCTCGATGGTGTCCCAGGGGTTCTCCATCAGCTGCTTCAGTCCTAAGGAGACCCGCTTCTTGTCGAGGTCGTAGCCAAGAATCTTAGCGTTTACGACTTCACCAGCGTCGAGTACTTCCTTGGGGTTGTTGATCCGGCGGGTCCAGGAGAGCTCACTGATGTGGGCTAAGCCTTCAATACCGGGTTCGATCTCGATGAATGCACCGAAGGTGGTGATCTTGGTCACTGGTGCCTTGATCACATCACCGACATTGTACTTGCTCTCGAAGTTGAACCAGGGGTCCTCCTGCATGTGCTTGAGGCTGAGGTTGATCTTCTGCGACTCAGGATCGATGTTGATCAAGCGCAGCTGCACCACCTGTCCCTTCTTCACAAAGTCCTTTGGACGGGTTACATGGCCCCAGCTCATATCGTTGATATGCAAGAGGCCGTCGAAGCCACCGAGGTCAATAAATGCTCCAAAGGAGGTGAAGGATTTGACCACGCCTTCGATAACGTCCCCAATCTGGACGCTTGCAAAGAACTTTTCCTTATTTTCCTTGATCTTCAGCTCAAGGTATTCACGGCGGCTGACCACGCTCTTAAGGCGGGTTCCGCTGTGGAACTTATCGATAATAAAGTAGTCTTTCACCCCAATCAGCGTCTCGGGATCCTCGACGCGCATAACATCTGCTTTCGAAAGGGGGCAGAATCCTTTGTATTCGCCTCCGAGGTCGACCTCATATCCACCCTTAATCACTTTGATGAATTTACCGAGGATGGGGCTCCGCGCCTCTGCAGCTGCTTTCAGCTCTTCGGTGCGTTCTTTAAACTCGGCGCGTCGTTTACTTACGATAACCTGACCGCCTCTCCCCTCTTTGTTGACGATTACAACCTTGACCTCATCTCCGACTTCGGGCTCATCATCGAACTCATCACTGGAGATGCGTCCTTCACTCTTATAACCGACATCGACGAATACGTACTCGTTGTTCACCTGGACAAC
>DASRNL010000055.1:0-3925 GCA_035647415.1 Sphaerochaeta sp.
TCGGTAGAGAGTGAGCGGCTCATCGTAGCCTTCCAAGGGGAGCGAGGTGCCTACAGTGAGTTGGCGATCCGTCGCTCCTTTGGTGAGGAGACAGAGGTTCTACCGTGCAAGCACTTCGCTGATGCCTTTGATGCGGTGCTCGAAGGGCGCGCACTCTATGCGATGATGCCGGTGGAGAACACCCTCGGAGGGACGATCCTGCAGAACCTCGACCTCTTGGAGCGTCATGAGGCGATCGAGGTCGTCGGGGAGCAGCAGATCAGGATCATCCACAACCTCATCGGATTCTCAGACACGAAAATTGAGGATATCAAAGAGGTCTACTCCCACCCACAGGGCCTTGCCCAGTGTACCGATTACTTAGAGACGACCTTGGCCCACGCAGAGGCGATCTCCTTCTTCGATACCGCCGGAGCGGTCGGCTATGTGAAGGAGGAGGGGGACCGGAGCAAGGTGGCGATCGCAGGGGTACCCGCTGCAAAGGTCTATGGTATGGAGATTCTTGCTGAAGGGATCGAGTCCAACCCACGCAACTATACGCGTTTTTATATCATCAGCCGTGAGGAGAACGCAGCGCTCTTGCACTCCGCTGCCCCGATCAACAGAGCGGCGTTGGTCTTCACCGTGCGGGACCGACCCGGCTCGCTCTTTGATGTACTCTCGGTGCTCTCACAGTATGGGTTGAATATGAAGAAATTGGAGAGCAGGCCGATCGCAGGCAAACCCTGGGAGTACTCCTTCTTCGTGGAGATTGAAACCGCTGAGGCGGGTTCGTTTGAAGCAGCGCTCGGTGAGCTTGAACCGATCTGCCGATCGTTGAGGGTGCTTGGCACCTTCGCAAGTGCCCGTTGATATGGCTAAAGAACGTTCTTTTGTACCAGGGTATTTGATCATAGGACTCCTCTATCGAGACCAGGAGGTCTTAGCGCAGGTGCTCAAAGAGCTTGAGCAGCACTACGGACCGATTGCAGAGCACTCAGAGAGCGGGGTCTTTACCCCCACCAGCTACTATAACGAGGAGCTCGGAGGGGTCCCCCAACGCCTCTTTGTACGCTTCGCTGAACTTGTTGATCCCTCTACGATTGCAGCGATAAAGCGAGAGAGCAATAGCATCGAGGATAGATGGAGCCTCGACGATGGGAGAAGGCAGATCAATATCGATCCGGGGATCCTCAGTCTCAACAGCGTCATCCTTGCCACGGCAAAGGGACGCACCCACCGGGTGCCCCTTTCACAGGGGATCTGGGCAGATCTGACCCTCCACTGGTGCAAGGGGGAGTTCATCCCCTTGGAGTGGACCTACGCCGACTACCGCGACAGTGCAACGCGTGCCCTCTTTACCCGGTGGCGCGAAACATTGAAGCAGGAGCTCACCGAATAGCCCTTTTGGGGCATGCGAGCGCTGCTGCTTTCGATCGCCCTTCTCTTGTGCACAGGCTGTTCGGTCAACCCTCTCTACTCTGAACAGATAACGGTTAAAATCAAAGAACAGCATCCGTGGCATACCCTCTTCCATACCCCGATGTGGAAGACACTAGTCTATTCTGACGGAAGGGGCCTTTGTACCATCCACCTCGGCGGGCACACCAACACCCTAGAGATTTCGGTCCCTCGGGGTGCTTTGGTAGCGATCTGTGTCTACCCTTTGGGTGCTTGCGCCCCTTGGGGTGGTATCTATGGGCCAGGGGTAGCAAAAACAGTATCGCTGACCCAAAAGAAGGGAGCGCTCGCCCATCTGCTCTTGGAGCACTGGAATCTCAACCCCTACGCCCTACAGGCGACCTCTCCCTCTCTTTTGACAAGCTACGTCGCCGATGGGCGACTGGTCGACCAGATGGCTCTCCTACGCTCTCTCTGTGAGGGCAAGAAGATAGAGGTTATCCCCTATGAGCCGCTGCAGGTCACCTTTTCCAACCTGCCGGAGGGCAGGTGGGTCAGCGAGTACTGTGATGGGACCTCCTTTTTCGCTCGGTGGGCTGAGGAGCAGCGGGTAGAGGCTTTTGACGGGGTGCAGCGCTGGCTCAACAAGGAGCGCTCCCTCTGCCTCTCTTTGACCGTCGATCTGCCCTCTAGTAGGTCGATCTGGGCGCTCTATCCAGCTCCTCTGTGGTAGAAAAGGCTTCCCTTTAGCTGCAGTACACGGTACATTTTAGCTATGGAATCAATCGCTGAACTCTATCGAATCGGTCACGGTCCCTCCTCAAGTCACACGATGGGCCCGCGCAGTGCAGCAGAGCACTTTCTGAGCCTCGTCCCCGATGCGAACTCCTACGAGATCGCCCTCTACGGCAGCCTTGCCTCAACCGGCAAGGGGCACCTCACCGATACGGCGATGCGAGAGGTCTTTGCCGAAGCGAACAAGGAGGTGAGCATCTTCTGGTATCCCGAAGAACAGGACCTCGTACACCCCAATACCCTGGTGATCCAGAGCCGCGATGCGGGGATCTCTCAGGCGTACTATAGCGTCGGTGGAGGGAAGGTTGTCCGAGAGGGGGAGGTGGAGGACCCCTCCAACCTCCCATACCCCATCCAGCTGACCAAGATGCGAGAGATCCTCGCCTACTGCAATGCAGAGGGGATGCAGCTTTGGGAGTTTGTCCTCCACTTCGAAGGCGAGGAGCTCCTAGAGTATATGGACGAGGTGTGGACGGTGATGGAGGAGGCGGTAGAGCGTGGGCTCTGCGCCGAAGGGGTGCTTCCTGGGGGGCTGAAGCTCGCTCGCAAGGCCAGTCAGTACCATGTGAAGGCACGGAATATGGAAGGATCTGCGCTACCGCTCTGCTACGCCTTAGCCGTCAGCGAAGAGAACGCTGCTGGCAATAAGATCGTAACCGCCCCGACCTGTGGAGCTTCCGGGGTCCTGCCGGGGGTCCTCTACTACTTTGCGACCCACGAAGAGATGCCAAGGATTAAGATTCTCCGTGCCCTGCTTACCGCCGGACTCATCGGCACCCTGGTGAAGACCAACGGGTCGATCAGCGGCGCTGAGGTAGGCTGTCAGGGGGAGGTGGGGGTTGCCTGTGCGATGGCAGGAGCTGCCGCAACTCAGCTGTGGGGCGGGACAATCTACCAGGTGGAGTATGCTGCGGAGATGGGTCTAGAGCATCACCTCGGGCTGACGTGCGACCCGATCATGGGGTTGGTGCAGATTCCGTGTATCGAGCGCAACGCCCTCGGGGCGATGCGGAGCCTCGATCACGCAACGTATGCGTTGCTCGGTGATGGGCGGCATAAAGTGAGCTTTGATAGTGTGGTAGATGTGATGATGGAGACCGGCCAAGCGCTCCCTTCTCTCTACCGGGAGACCTCAAAAGGTGGCTTAGCGCGTGTGCGCGAATCTTGATATCCTTCCCTCTCTCCGTTACGGTAGAGAGAAAGGATTACACCATGCAGAGATTCAACACACTGCCAAGATTATATCTCAGCCTTAAGAGCATCACCGTACTCGGGTTGCTCTTGCTCTGCCTGCCCCCACTCACTGCTGCTATTGTGCTCTACCCTCTGGAGTCCAAGGAGAAGCTGCTTATCACCTCGATTGAGCCAGAAGTACGTACTGATCAGATGAGTATCCCCATCTGCCATGTCCGTGTGCTCACTGCAGGCTTTGGCATTGGGACCCTCTCCTTCGTCACTGAACCCTTGCAGTGTGAGGGTGAACAGGAGGTAATCCGCTATCGACTGCGCACCAAAGAGGGGGCGCAAGCTCTCTTTGATTGTCGCTGTTGCGATGAGGGATTGATCGATTGTGGGGAGGTGTGGGCATACTTACAGCGACCCCTGAGAGCGGGAAAAAGATACCACTCCACCGTAAGAGTCTATCTGCAGGTAGAGCGGTAGGGATCGCTTATTTTACGACGATATTGACCAGCCGATCGACCACGACAATCTCGCGGACGATCTCTTTCCCTTCGATATACTTCTGTAC
>DASRNL010000056.1:0-4087 GCA_035647415.1 Sphaerochaeta sp.
GGAAAATAGACAATTGTATGCACAAGTGTAGGAAGAATAGAAGTTTAAATACCGACATTACAATATAATACATTTCTCGCCTTGACATCTTTTAGTTAAATTCAGTATATTAATATATAGGAAGGGATGTGGGGGGAGAAAAGTCGGAATGAGCAACGCATGTCACTGATGTGACATAAGTTTTTACTTCAGTTCTACTTCGTCGTTCTACAACAGATACCGAACCTTCTTCTCAATGCACAGGGTAGCTTGTCATTTGATACCATCAGTTGCAACACAACCCACGGGCCAGTGGTTCTTATGAATCACTGGCCTGTTTCTTGTTGAGAAGCTCGTTACTCTATTGTGGCATCGATGTAGTGCTTCGCCTGGCGCTTGATCTGCTTGCGCTCCTGCCTCTGCGCTTTGTTCCACTCTTTACGGCTGACTAAGGCGACCTGCTCCACCGGTCTTCCACCCACAAACTGGACAATAGCACTTTCGGCTTCCTCAGTTCCGGTCGCTTTGGGGTAGAGGAAGAAGCCGTGCACCGTCTGCTTCACTTCCAGATATTTGGCTGGAGTATCAGCAGAGAGGAGGGCTTCTGCGTAGAGACGCCCATCGTCTCGTAGCGGATCGTACTGTGCTCCGATGATCAGGGTCTCTGGAAGTCTGGAGTGATCCTTTGCCAAGAGGGGCGAAAAGAGTGGGTTGAGGATATCTTTGGGTTCACGGATATAGTTTGCGATACAGTTGCTCATCAGCTTATCGGTGAGCGTCGGCGAATCCTTGAAGAGCTCGTGGCTCTCGGTACGCATCCGCCCATCGGTGACTGGATAGATCAACACTTGGCCGGCGATCGGCGGCCCTTTGCGGTCCCGCGAAAGCCTGCTGACCACCGCGGCGAGGTTGCCTCCAGCACTGTCGCCGATGAGGTAGATCCGATCGTGGTCGGTCTTCCAGTAGCGGCAGCCTGCCGCTGCCCAGAGGAGGGTATCGTAACAATCTTCGACGGCGGTGGGAAACTTATGCTGCGGAGCGAGGCGATAGTCCACCGAAAGCACCGAAGCTCCGGTGAGGCTCGCCAAGTTCGCACAGACAAGGTTGTAGAGCTCCATATTCCCCCACGTCCAGCCACCACCGTGGTAGTAGATAATCAGCGGGGTGAGGTCCATCACCTGCTGGGAGCGCTGTTGCTCAAAGAGGTAGCCGCTGATCATCCCGTCCTTGACGGGGATGATGAAGGTCTTGCTGGTAATCCCAGAGGGCATCTTGCCCAGCAGTTTGCGGGCAAGCAATGCGTGAGAAATAGATGTATCTTCATTCTCTTCATGTGCGGGGAGGGAACTGTCGCTCGTAGAAGCATTGACCCGTTCCATCATTTTAATAAGACGCCGCATCCTCGAAGAGAGGTCATAGGTCTCCATATTGCCTTCAATAATAGAGCAAACTCTTGGTGCTGACAAGATTAATGATGTCATATAACGCCATCTTGAGGCCAAATACATCAGTATAGAGCGAAAAGACAGCCCTTTTTGGCTTCTGTGGTGTAACTAAAGAGCAAAGCGCCGCTGGAGAGTGCTCACTGGAATCGGAGCACTATGACGCTGTGGAATACTCCATTTCAGCTTATGTAAAACAGCGAGGGACCCGTAGGCCCCTCGTATGGTACGTCGCTTTGGAGTCAAAGGGGATCGAACCCTCTACCTGCTGATTGCGAACCAGCCGCTCTGCCAGATGAGCTATGACCCCATATAGTCTGTATAAAAACTACTCCTCTCTTTTGGTTTTGTCAACAAAAAGCCAAGTAAAATATACTGCTTCACTCTCCTATGCTCTACCGATCATCAGCGAACAGTGTGATCAGATAGAATACTACAAAACCACCTCGAAACTGGGATAACAGAAAGATAAAGGTCTATAACAGCAAGAGAAAGGATTGCTTCCTTGACAGCTGAAATGCCAGCTTCTACGATAAAAGTAGGAGGTGTTTTATGGGTGTTATTACTATCAGCAGACAAGTTGGCAGTAGCGGAACCAAGATCGCTCGTATCGTCGCTAGCGAGCTTGGTTTGGCGCTGATCGAAAAAGAGGATATCGAAGAGATCATGCAGCGCTGTGGTTTCAGCGCCTTTGAGGAGATCTACAACGCTAAGCCCTCCTTCTGGGCACGTTTTGATGAGCATCGGAAGCTTACCATCGACTTCCTCTGCGATACTCTGCGGGCAGTGGTCAAGTGTGGGGATGTACTGGTCCTTGGCCGAGGCGGCTTTGGCCTCTTCCAAGGGTACACCGATATCCTCAATGTGCGCATCAAAGCCCCCTTTGGGCTGCGGGCGATGCGCAAGCAGCAAGAGTATGGTGGCAGCGAACGCGAGGGAAAGAAGATCCTCGAGCATGTCGATCAGGTGCGTACCTCCTTTGTCACCAATGACCTGGGCTTTGACCTTGAGGATAGCGCAAGCTTTGATGTGGTCCTTGATACCGGAATCGTCGCCCCTGAGGAGGCAGCAGCGATTATCATCAACGCCTACCGCTACTTAGCGCAGAATCCGCGAATCGATGCCCTGCATACCCGAGCTGACCTGCAGGTGAGCGAAGAGCTTGCCGAAGTGGTCAAAGAAGTGGTGGCAGCGAAACGAACTACAGGATAAAGAGCAAGCAATACGAGTAAATATGCAATAAAAATGCAGAAATCCTGCAAAATTATGCATAAAGGCTCGACAAGATCCCTCTTTTCTGTATAATTATACCAATCTTGCTATCAGGAGATTGATATGATTAGCGTTGGAGTCATCGGAGCAACCGGGTACGCAGGAGCGCAGCTGACTGCTCTCTTAGCCGCACACCCGCATGTGAACCTCACCTACCTTGCCTCACACTCATACAGTGGGCGGCGATTCTCAGAGATCTACCCCTCCTTAGCAGGCCGTTGCGACCTTCTCTTACAAGAGGAGGATATCGAAGTGGCAGCAGATGCGTGTGACCTCCTCTTTCTAGCCCTCCCGCATGGGATGGCCTCAGAGAAGGTAAACGCTGCAATTCTGAACAGATGCGTGGTTATCGACCTCGGAGCGGACTATCGCCTTGATGATGTAGAGGTCTACCAAAGGTGGTATGAGACCGCTCACCCTTCAGCAGAGCTGCTTGATCAGAGCGTTTATGGACTCTGTGAGCTCTACCGAGAAAAGATCAAAACTGCCCAGCTGATTGCAAACCCTGGCTGTTACACCACCGCAGCGATCCTCACCCTTGCTCCCTTGGTGGGCAAGGGCTTGGTCGACCCGACTTCTTTAATCATCGATAGCGCCAGTGGAACCAGCGGAGCAGGTAGAGCAGCGAAGACAGCCACCCTCTTCTGTGAGGTAAATGAGAACTTTAAAGCCTACGGGGTGACGGACCACCGTCATACCCCGGAAATCGAGCAGGAGCTCAGCAAACAGAACAAAGAGCCCTTGGTGGTGCAGTTCACCCCACACTTGGTGCCGATGAACCGGGGAATCCTCTCCACCTGCTATGCCAACCTCAAGGAGGGAGTGAGCGGTGAAGATATCGCCAGCGCCTATAGAGGGTACTACGAGGATGAACCCTTCATCCGCTTGCTCGGATCAAGCTTGCCTGAGACCCGCTTTGTCTCCAACACCAACCTCTGTTCAATCGGGTGGAAGGTCGATGAGCGGACGAACCGGGTGATTGCCATCGGGGCGATCGATAACCTGGTGAAGGGAGCGAGTGGACAGGCGGTACAGAATATGAATATCCGCTTTGGCTTTGATGAGACAGCAGGACTGCCCACCTCAGTGGAGAGTCCCTAGGAGGATGAGTATGCAGCAGATAGATGGCGGAGTGACCGCTAGCAAAGGATTTAAAAGCGCAGGGATACACTGTGGTATCAAGAAGCGCAAGAAGGACCTCGCCCTCATCACCAGCAAGTACCCCTGCACCTTCGCAGGAGCCTTCACCACCAATGTGGTCAAAGCAGCTCCGGTGCTCTGGGATGAGAAACTTGTAGCCATGCAGCCCAGTGTGCAGGCGATTTTGATCAACAGCGGCAACGCCAACGCCTGTACTGGGACCCAAGGCGAGGTGGACTGTAAAGCGATGGCTG
>DASRNL010000057.1:0-3368 GCA_035647415.1 Sphaerochaeta sp.
GAAAATATCGACGCCGAAGCGTTTACTAGCCTGCCAATTGAAGCGCTGCTCGATGAGAGCTCCGCACACCTGCCTGATCAAACGCAGATCCCCCTCTTTAGCAGCCGCCTTGAACGCTGGCACTCCTCAGTTCTGCTAGCCTACTGGCAGGCAGCTGGGGTGCTGACAGCAGAGCTCGATGGCCTGCTTGCAACGCTGGATCTCAGCGATGCTCCAGCGATTGTCTCCTCGAGCGATCTTCTGGCTACCGGCGTACTGGCTTCTCAACACTTCGATACGATGCGCTCGATAATCGCCGAACCGCTACGCGAAGCGCTCACCCAAAGCACTCTAGAGTGGCAGCTGCTTAGCGCTCGGTATGAGATCGTACGCGCTAGTGAAAAGCGTGCCCTAGGGCGCGTCTTACCCCCGGTGAACGCCGATCTCACCGAGCACTTGATCAACACCTTTATCGAACACTACCTCGGCTCCTTAGCAATCGAAGAGCAGCTGCTGCGCACCACCGCAGTGCAAAAAGGAAGCGGCTCAATTTTGGAGGTCTTTCAATGAAGCTCTTCTCGCAAGTAGCAGCACCAGATCAACCGCTTGCCTACCGGATGCGACCGCGGACCCTCGATGAGTATGTAGGTCAGGATGCGATCATCGGTGTCGGCAGACTGCTGAGGCGAGCGATTCAGGCAGATCAGCTCTCCTCGGTGATCTTCTACGGACCTCCGGGCACCGGCAAGACCACCTTAGCGCGGGTCATCGCCAACACCACCAAACGCCACTTCTCTACCCTCAACGCTGTCTTAAGTGGGGTCAAAGAGCTGCGTCATGAGATCGAAGCTGCCAAGGAGCGTTCGCAGCTCTACGGCCAAGGGACGATCCTCTTCGTCGATGAGGTCCACCGCTGGAACAAGAGCCAACAGGATGCGCTTTTGCCGTGGGTGGAGAATGGGACGGTAATTCTCATCGGAGCGACGACTGAGAACCCCTTCTTTGAGGTCAACGCTGCCCTAGTCAGCCGCTCGAGGATCTTCCAATTGACCGCCTTGACAGAGGCGGATCTGCACACCATCGCCCACCAAGCGCTCGCTGACAAAGAGCGCGGCTACGGCGCTTGGAAGATCAGCTTTGAGGCGGGAGCTTTGGAGCACCTCGTACAGGTCGCCGACGGCGATGCCCGCTCCTTGCTCAACGCCTTGGAGCTCGCCGTTGAGACCGCCGAGGACTCCTTCCCTCCACCGCCAGAGAGTGAGATCCATATCTCCTTCGCAGCGGCACAGGAGTCGATCCAGAAGAAGGCGGTGCTCTACGACAAGGAGGGGGACTATCACTACGATGTGATCAGCGCCTTTATCAAGTCGATCCGAGGCAGCGACCCCGATGCGACCCTCTACTGGCTCGCTCGGATGGTCAGCGCCGGCGAGGACCCTAAGTACCTCTTTCGCCGAATGCTCATCAGCGCCAGTGAGGATGTCGGCTTAGCGGATCCAAACGCATTGACAGTCGTCCAGGCTGCAGCCGATGCCTTTGATCGCATCGGCCTGCCTGAAGGACGCTTCCACCTCGCCCAAGCGGCGCTATACCTAGCGACCACCGCAAAGAGTAACTCTGCGATGGGCTTCTACGACGCCCTAAAGGCGGTCGAAGAGGAACAGCGGGAGGAGGTTCCCAACCATCTGCGCGACAGCAGTCGCGATGGCAAGGGCTTTGGCCACGGCAAAGGGTACCTCTACCCCCATGCCTACCAGGATCACTGGATTGCTCAGCAGTACCTACCCGCCTCCTTGAGCGGAAGGATCTTCTATACCCCCAGCTCTCAAGGGTGGGAGGCCTCGATCCAAGAGCAGGTCAACCAGCGACGTGAGGAGCAGCTGGAGGCAGCTTCAGCGGACGCTTTTGTGGAGAACCTCACCTACTCCTTCGACGATAGTGCCCGCCAACGGTGGGTACGCAGAGTCCATAGCGAACGCAGCACGATGCTGCGCACGATCCGCGATGAGCTCTATCGAGACCTCACTATCGGGCGTAACGCCCGCATCATGGTCCTCAATGCAGGCCATGGTCTGCTGCTCTGGGAGGCGTACCGCAGAAACCCCGAAGGGCTGACGGTAGCACAGGTGCGCAAAGCAGAAGAAGAGCGACACATCACCCACTATAGCCAAACCCTGCCCCATCTGGAGCAACCCTTGCTCTACCGCAAACCAGCCAACGAGGTGCTCACCGACTTGGAGGATCCACTGCGCTTTGAGGTGATACTCGGAAGAAACCTCTTCAGCCGTGCTAAAAAAGAACAAGCGCTCGCTGTCCTGCTGAAACACCGCCTCGCCCCCGGAGGGGTAATTCGGCTAGCGGAGACCTTGCCAGTACGTGGCTCGCGTTTAAGCGACTTTGTCCAAGAGAAGGAGGCTGCGCTCCTGCGGCAAGCTGAGACAATCCTCTATGAGGGAAAGGACAATCCTTTGACCAACTGGGAAGAGGAGGACCTGCTCGCCCTCTTCGCTCAGGATGGGTACCAGGTAGAGGTACGGGGCAAAGAGATGTATGAACAGCGCACCCTCACCGGCGATGATATCCAGCACTACCTCAGTGCCTCCTACCTACCTGCCCTTGCTGAGCTGCAGGTTGCAGTCGATCCGAAGGAGCTTACCGAACGCCTGACTGCCACCCTTGTAGAACAAGCACTGCCGTGGCGCTCCCACATCCTCTTTTTGACAGTACAGAAGGCCGAGTAGGAAGCACGCACGCCCGGTATCACAATCTCTTTTAACTCTATTTCAACCACTACAGTTGTGCTTTGCGCCAATCAGCGCTTCCAAAAATGTTTGGTAAAGAGCACGTAGACGGTGAAGAGCTCCAGCCTTCCCACCAGCATCAAAAAGGAGCAGAACCAGAGGACCCAAGGGGGGAAGATGGCGAAGCTGCCCCCAGGTCCCAGTGCCCCAAAGCCGAAACCGATATTACCAAGAGAGAGGAAGGAGGCGGAGGTGCTGGTCAGCATATCTACTCCACTGAGGCTGATTACAGCTGAGCCGATGAGGCCGGTGAGCAGATAGACTCCGAAGAAGGAGGCGATACCGAGCAAGAGCTCATCGCCGAAGGTCGAGCGGCCGATATGCACCTGAAAGACCCCTCGGGGGTGGATACGGCGTTTGATCTGCACCTGCACCAGCTTCACCAGTGCCACGATGCGGATGACCTTGATCCCTCCACCGGCAGACCCGCCACAGCCGCCGACGAAGAAGAGCAAGAAGAGGATCAGCTGGCTGAAGGGGGGCCATCCTTGGTAGTCGGTGGTGTCAAAGCCGGCGGTCGTCAGCACCGAGGCGGTGTGGAACGCTCCTTGGCGCAGGGAAGTGAAAAACGAGGGTGCAGAGCGGGAG
>DASRNL010000058.1:0-2467 GCA_035647415.1 Sphaerochaeta sp.
GTTCTTCATCGGGTCGATGTTCTTGGCCAAATCAAGCTCACCCTTCACCGGCATCGCACCTAAGGTGACGATACGGTCGATGTGTGAGTAGACGGCACTCACGTCGTCAGCTACGAAGATGCTCTTGATCAAGAACTCTTCACGGAGCTCATCGGTGGTCATGCGCTTAAACGCCTCTTTGCCAGTTGAATAACGAATATCCATGTAAATCCTCCAAAATAATCCCTGGATGGAACTATTTATTATATTGTAGATAAGTGGCTAGCAGCAGAGCTAAACACTTAAAACAGACTGTTTTAATCGGTTTTATACACCCTTATAATTATAAACCTCCTATCAGTAATGTCAAGTAGAAGCAAAATAGTAACAGGCTGCTTTGTCGGACTGTATTCGTTCAATAATGATACATATTGGCATAAAAAGAAGCTGTTTCTCCCGCTGCATATGCAGGAGAAAACAGCTCACTCGCATCTATAGATAATCGCTTACGCTATGTAGCTGTCGACGTATCGAGTCTCCTCTGAATCTCTGAGGCGCTCCAATGCGCGCTTTTCAATCTGTCGAATCCGCTCCTTGGTGAGGTTGTAGATCTCTCCGATCTCTTTGAGCGACATCGGCACCTGTCCTTCGAGGCCAAAGCGCCGCTCGATGATATCGCGCTCGCGCTCACTCAAGGAGGAGAGCAACTTCCTCACATCGTCCTGGAGGGAGCTGTCTAGCAGTGCATCCTCAGGAGAGGGGGTTTCATCTTCGATGAAGTCTGCAATGGAACTCGCCGATCCATCGGTGAAGATTGGAGCATCGAGGCTCACCAAATCCCGACTGATCGCCAAGAGGCTCTCCACATGCTCGGCGTCAAAGCCAGCGAGCTCGCCGATCTCTTCGGCAGTTGGATCTTCGGTCTCCAGCTCCTTCATCAAGGCACGCTGGGCCTTCTGCATCTGCAGCAGCTCATTGGTCCGGTTCAACGGCAAACGTACTGCCCTGCCCTTCTCATTGATCGCCTTCATCACCGACTGGCGGATCCACCAAACTGCGTAGCTGATGAAGCGGTAGCCCTTGTCAGGATCAAATTTATCCAAGGCGGTCATCAGACCGATATTCCCTTCGTTGATCAGGTCGATCAACGGTAAGCCTTGGTTCTGGTATTTCTTTGCAACATTCACCACAAAGCGAAGGTTGGATTCGATCATCTGTTTGCGGGCGAACTCTTCACCATCCCGGGCTCGGATCGCTAGCTCCAACTCCTCTTCGGGAGTAAGCAGCGGAATACGGCTGATCTCTTTGAGGTACATGCTCATGATATTTGCATCATCGTAGGATGAGGAATGGTTTCGGTTTAACATCTGCTTTTTACTCATTTTCGTACTCCCTTTCGGTGGTACTACTAGAGATGCAGAATCCATGCCAACTATTTCAAGGAATTTTGTAATTTATTTAGGTGCAATGTTTTAAATTATTTCTCCTGTTCACATCTGCAAGAAAAGGCGGGCAGAAACTAGAGAAAATGGTCTCTTTTGACCCAGCGAGCAGTATGCCTCTAAAAGATGGGCTAAAATGACACACTGAGGTGGATCAACAGACCTTCTGTGGATCGCTGATCGAAATACTCCAGGGAAAGTCCAGCTCTAAGGAGGCGTACCAGCGATGCTTATGCTCCTCTGCGAAGGGCAACTCGCTTGCAGCGAGCTCCTCTTGGATCCTCGCATACTCCTCTTTAAGGTAGTCATGGATCATATCCCCCTCACAGAGGGAGCAGTTGATCCGCTGCTTGCCCAAAAGGTAGACGGTGAACTGCCGGCGGAAGAAATCAATCCAATCAGAATCGATCTCCTCATATTCCCCTCCCCTTATAAGGAAGGTGTCGATGAGATAGGTAAGCCCACTGACCATATCGTGGGCGTGTGCAAAGAGGCAGCCGAGCTGATAAAAGTGTTTCCACAGCTCGCTGGATGCGCCAAGGGTAGTGCGTAGTTCTTGCTCTTTGGTGTGACTCATCTCGTTCCTCCAATCTCCTACTGGAGAATATAAGCACACTCGGCAAAAGAGGCAAGTTTTCCCCTCTCTTGCCAGTTATGCACCTTTTTACTATATTACAGACGATGACGCACCGCGTCACAAAGACCAAATTAAAATGGTTGGAGGAATATACAGATGACCATCAAGCCGTTGGCAGACCGAGTGTTGGTAAAGATTGAAGAGTTGCAGGAACAGACTGCAAGCGGTATTTTCATTCCGCAGACCGCGCAAGAGAAGACCCAGATTGGAACCGTCGTCGCTGTTGGCGAAGGAACCGAAGAGGTGAAGATCACCGTCGCAGTTGGCGACCGGGTCATGCACGACAAGTACAGCGGTACTTTAGTGAAAGCCGATGGTGTCGAGTACCTCATTCTCAACATGAAGGATGTACTTGCCATCATCGAGTAAGCATAGTTGCTCAATTACCAACAGAGGTGGATTGTCCACC
>DASRNL010000059.1:0-2900 GCA_035647415.1 Sphaerochaeta sp.
CGCTCGCCATCGCCTACACCAACGCACACCTCGTTCCTCCAAACAAAGCGGTGAAGCTGACCTTCTTGCGCTCTGGCAAGCAAGCTGCTGTGGTGCCCGCCACCCGGGTAGTGCCAGTCAGCGGAATCTACTATACCAGCAGCTGGGAGTTCGATAGCACCACCTTGCTCACCACCTTGGAGACGGTACAGTCGCTGGTTGGAACGGTAAACTATCATATCGGCCTCTACAGCAACACTGCTCCTATGACCCTGAAGCGACAGCTAAAAAACGCTGGCTATCCAGAGATCAAAACCTACCACGAGGTAAACGCTGCCCTCTGGGCGGCGATGGAGCTGGAGCAGAAGCTGATGGTGGTGATGCTCTTAGTGATGGTGGTGATCGTCCTCGTCCACGCCTATAGCAGCACCAGACGCTTGGTGGCCACCAAGCAGCGGGAGGTGGCGATGCTGATGACCCTCGGGGTTCCCAAACGGACGATCACCGAAGTCTTTATCCTCCAGGCGGCTATTATCAGCAGTTTAGGCTTGGCGTTGGGGGTCGGCTTAAGCTACGGCTTGCTCGCCCTGTACCCGCATCTTGCACCGATTCTCTACCGCCATATCGGCACCTATTTAGTGCTTACCATCCAGGTGGGCCAGTTGTTGTTACTGATTGGAGGTATCTTTACCTTCAGCCTCTTGGTCGCATACTGGGCGATCAGGCGGCTGCTTTCTGTGGATATTATGGAGATGTTTGTCTATGACGAAACCACGTGAACTCTTGCGCATACATGAGATCTCAAAGAGTTTTCCTGCCACCGAGCGGGGAGGCGACCCGATCAATATTCTCTCTGAGGTCAACCTGGAGATCGCCGCTGGCACCTCGGTCGCTATCACCGGCAATAGCGGAAGTGGCAAAAGTACGCTCTTGCATATCGCAGCCGGATTGTTGGGTGCTGACAGTGGATCGGTCCATCTTGCAGGGAATAACCTCACTACGATGCACAGCGATGCCCTGAGCCGTTTGCGGAGCGAAAAGATGGGCTTCATCTTCCAGTCGAGCCTCCTGCTCGAAGACTTTAGTGCCGTGGAGAATGTCCAAATCGCCGCTATGGTGGGAGGGCATAGGCGCAATGAGGCACGCAAGCTTGCCATCGAAATGCTCAACAGAGTCAGGCTTTCTGACCGGCTCCACCACCGCAGCGATCAGCTCTCTGGAGGAGAGAAGCAGCGGGTTGCCATCGCCCGAGCGTTGGTGAACAAGCCGGCGATTCTCTTTGCTGATGAGCCAACCGGCTCGCTCGATGAAGAGAACGCGCTGATCGTCGAAGAGATGCTCTTCTCTTTGGTCACCGCTTCTGAGGTAGCGCTGCTCTTGGTAACTCATAATCCAGTCTTCGCCCAGCGTTGCACCTATCGATACCACCTCAGCGAACGGAGCTTGGAGGCAGTAGAGTGACCGACCTTACCGCGTTGGTACGAAGACGCAAGCTCGGCTTTGGTGCCAACAAGAGCGCCAAGCGTCGCGTCTGGTTCAATATGCTCTTGATCTCACTGGTGGTCGCTGTCTTGATCTTAGCGCAGATCTTCGTAGTCTCCATGAGCCGAGGTATCGCCGACCGCTGGGCGTACCTCGCCGATGGGCATCTGCAGCTCTATCTGCGCCCCGGTCAACTTTCGCCAACGGACTCTCGCATTCTCGACCAACAGCGGGTAGGGGAGGTAAACGCACTGCTGTACAGCCCGGAGGGCAACAAGATTGTACGAGTGAAAGGGGTGACAGACTCCTACTTTACCGCCGAGCGACGCTCGCAGCTCACAATCGAGGTGGATGCTGATCTTCCACCGTCCACCCTCCCTGCCATCGTGGTCAGCCGCACCCTCGCCGATGAACTTTCACTGACAATCGGCGATCGCCTTGCCTTGATGCTCGTCAGTGAAGATGCGATCCGCGCCCAGCTCTGCTATATCGAGTCGATCTACGACTCTGGGTATCGAGAGCTCGATGAGGCTCTCATCTTCTGTGACATCGCCTTTCTCATTCGGCTCTTTGATACCGCTATCGATGAGCACTTGGAGCTGATCACCGGCCCAAAAGAGTTGGATAGCGTGCAGCAGGACCTGCGCAGCCAGGGGTATGTCCTCAGCAGCTGGGAGGAACAAGCTCCTGCTCTTAGTGCGAACTTAAAGACCAGCCGAGAGGCGGTCCTTGGGGTGATGATCGTCGTCGCCCTGCTCTGTGGCTACTTTATCAGCGAGCTCAGTGCTCAGATGGTCGAAGATGATAAGATCCGTATCGCTACCTTACGCCTCATCGGCTCCTTAGGTTCTCCGATCCGTCGTGCGTACTTTCAGGCGGTACTCGCTATCACCGCCGTCAGCCTTGTCATTGGGAGTATGTTGGGGATTGGATTTGCCTATGCGCTGCCTCCTGTGCTCGCCTTTTTAGCGCAGCGATCGTTTGTAGCGCTCTCCTTCTACCTTTTGGACTTTCCCATCAGTATTCCCTACGGCGATCTCTTGATCATCCAGGGGATGCTCCTGTTGGCGAGCATCGTCAGTGTGAACCACAGCCTCAAGCGGGTGGATGCTATCGAGGCAATCAGTGCAGTACGCTTTGACTAAGGTTTACTTTTGAGTATACTTTGAACATGAATTTTGAAGTCTTTATACTGGGGACCAGTGGAATGATGCCGCTGCCCAACCGGCATCTTACCAGCGCGATGGTCAGAAGAAATGGGGATCTTTTTCTCTTTGACTGTGGTGAGGGGACTCAGGTCTCTTTAAAACGTTTAAACCTCAAATGGAAGAAGATCGATTCGATCTTCATCACCCATATGCACGCCGACCACGTTACCGGCCTGCCTGGGATGCTGATGCTCTCCAGCCAGGTCGATCGGGAGGATCCCCTCTATATCT
>DASRNL010000060.1:0-3830 GCA_035647415.1 Sphaerochaeta sp.
GATCTACCCGCTTTGCTGAGCACTACGCTGACTTTGATAGTGAGGCATTTTTACGCCGCTTCAGAACCGCCCGCAGTGCGGTCCGCAGTGCAGCGTTAAACGCCTATGCGAACCCAGTGCGCTCCTACCTAGCGGCAATAAAAGAGTAATACTGAATAGCCTTAGTTCGTTCGACCGACCGCCTCGCTGAGCTCCGCCTTGCGCAGGCGCACTACAAAGGTGCGCCCATGGGGACAGACCGGCTCATCGAGGGCGAAGACCTTCTCTAAGAGTTCTATGGCGATAGGGCGATCGATCCGATCGCCTTTGCGTATCGAAGCATGACAGGCGACGATCGCATAGAGGCCTTTTTCTACCTCTATGCTGTCGCCGGTGTTCTTTTGGATAAACTCCACCACCTGACTTTCAACAGCCTTGTAGAGGCCAGGAATCGCCTCTAATTGCCAGAGCAGCGCCTCTTTGCGTACCACCTTGATACCGAGGTTGCGATAGCGATCCAGATGATCGGCAAGGTACGCATCCACATCAGCAGAGACCTCAAACTCGATGGGGACTAAGAGCGGTTGGGAGGGGTTCTTTGCCCGCACCTCATCGTAGATCAGTCGCTCATGGGCGGCGTGCTGATCGACAAGGTACAGATCATCCCCGCGCTCCACCAAGAGAAAGAGGTTGAAGGCTTGCCCGATATAGGTAAAGGCAGGTGCAGCTTCCGCACCCTCGGCGATATAGGGGGCAGGTGCTGCGCCCTCGGTATCCTCTGTTGGTGCTTCCTGTAAAAGCTCCCGCGCCCTATCAAACCACTTTGGGTCGATCGGTCTCCTCTCGCTTTTCGGAGTATAGGTTCCCGCTGATGAGGTAGCAGAGGCGGGGCGAGAGGAGTGGAAGAACTCCCCTTGGTCGACCTCGCTTGCAGGTGGAAGGGTCACCGAGGGAATCTCGTGCGGCAGGTTTGCTCGGATCAGCTGTACAATCTGATGGTGCACCTCCGCTTGGTTTCTGATCTTCACCTCCCGCTTGGTCGGATGGATATTAAAATCGACCAAGGTAGGATCGATCTCGATAAAGAGGTAGGTATAGGGGAAAGAACCCCCAGGGAGGCGGTCGCCGTAGCCGTAGTTGATCGCCTGGACAAAGGCGTACTCATCGACTGGGCGGCTGTTGATATAGATACGGATCTGGGAGCGGTCGCTCCGAAAGAGGGTAGCGGTGGAGGTCACTGCATAGAGGCTGAAGCGTTCGCTTTTGCTGCGAAGTTCGACCATCTGTGTCTCACTCACCGGCTGGTTTATCTGCAACACATCGATGACTCGCTGCTTGGCATCGGTAGCAGGCAGATCGATTCTGAGCTTACCGTCCTGGTAGAAACGGAAGGAGCGTTCAGGGTAGGCGATGGCTTTTTGGGTGAGGACTTGGCGGGCCATCGTCGCCTCGGTGGAGGTCCGTTTGAGAAACTGTCTGCGGGCAGGAAGCTGACCAAAGAGATCTTCCACAATCACCGTAGTACCGCGCTCAGGGCCCCCAGGGAGCACTTCGCCTTTTATTCCATTGTCGACGGTGATCTGGAAGGGATCTTGGCCTTGATAGGAGCTTTGGATGGTGATCGCCCCTACCGCTGCAATGGAGTAGAGCGCCTCGCCACGAAAGCCCATGCTGGTGATCGTGTACAAATCATCGAGCTCACGGACCTTGCTGGTGGCATGGCTCTCACAGAGCAGGGGGAGGTCCTCTTTGGCGATACCTGCCCCATCATCTATGACGGTGATCTTGCGGATACCACCCTCCTCGACACTGACGGTGATCGAGGAGGAGTTGGCATCGAGGGCATTGTCGACGAGCTCTCGTACCACCGAGGCTGGTCGTTCTATGACCTCGCCCGCTGCGATGCGTTGGGCGACCAGGGGGTCGAGTCGTCTGATACGCATCAGAACCTCTTATCGAGCTGGATCTTAGCTCCTACGCTGATCTCAGGAGTTGCAGCACTTGCAGCGGAGAGATCCAAGGGATAGTGGGCGCTAACAGCAAGCTCAGCAGGACCAAAGGTATAGCTGACTTGGGCAAAGCTCTGGGTGTACTTGCCATTGAGCAGGCTCAGCGGCTTTTCAGTTCCATCGATGACATCTCGGATAGCTCCGATTACCCCGATGTTCTGCAATCCAACGCCTAGGCCAAAGTTGCCGAGTTGTAAGGCGACTGAGAACTGACTATAGTCAGCCTCTCTGCTCGAATCAGCAGTCAAGGTTGCAAGGGTGAACTGTTTGGTGAGCGGGAAGTTCCAAACGAGCTTTGTTTCGAGGTTTTTTCCCACCCAGAAGAGCTCAGCAGTGAGGTTGAAATCTTCGCCGCTGTACCCACCTGCTCCAGCACTGGAGAAATCATTTACTAGGTAAGGACGGTTCTGTCCATCGCTGGTCGAAGCGAGGATCTTAGTATGGAAGGGTCCAACATCCAAGGAGATTCCGCCACCGACGAGGTAGTTGCGGAAGACCTGGGGGTACTTGATATCGATGAACTCATCGAGCTGGAAGCTTGGATAGATGGGTAGGTAGCTCTGTGCTTCGACAACGAGTGCCAACTGTGCTCGCTCCTTGGAGACTATGGGGAGCCTCATGCCGATAGCAGGATAGATATTAATCTCTTTGCTTCGGGTGGCATCTGCAAGCGCGCCGACAGAGATAGTCAGTGGATAGCGCTCACTGGCTCGATAGTGCAGCGCTCCGGCTGCATACTGTTTCTTGTTCTTCTGGAAGGCTGCTAGGCGCAGGTCATCCATATAGGCATCGAGGGTAAAGGAGCCGATGCGAACGGTGTTTCGAATGCCGAGTTTTCCCGCTGATTGAAGCGTCGGAGCAAAGAATGAGCCGAGCAGATTCTGGTTGTTCGCAGATTCGGAGATATCCAGCTGGAACCAGCTTCCCACCTGTCCAATGCGCAGGTGGTGCAGATGAGCGAAGATATAGTTGAACGTATCCACCTTACCGGCGGGAGCTGGGTAGAAGGGAACGGTGAAGTTGGTAAAGTCCTGGGTACTGAGCTCAAGCTGTAGCCCGATGTCAAAGGATCCCAAGGCAAAGGAAGGGATGGCAAAGAGGGTATGGGTGAAGGTGTCATCTCCATCCCAATCAAAGCGGTAGCCAGCCTCTAGGCGGACGGAACCGCGCTCTTTACGATCAGCTTCATCGGTGGTCAGCAGTGCAACGCGTACGGCTTCTTCTTCAAGAGCAGGCTCCTCTTCAACAGCTACAAGCAGTTCTTCCTCAACAGCAGGCTCCTCTTCAACAGCGACGACGAGCTCCTCAACGACAAGCACTGGCTCTGTTGCTACTGCTACCGCTGGCGCCATGGGTACTTCTACTGCCACCGGCTGCCGTGCTTGTAGCACTGTGGCACGGTCTGCCTGTGCCTGATAGGCTTGTTCAGCAGAGGGGAAGGTGCCATAGGTGAGGTAGTATCCGCGCTGGATCTCATCGGCGATGCGATCGTAGCGGTGCATGTAGAGCTTATCAAAGGGGACCAGCTCAGTAGAGGCGTCATAGATCTTGTTGTAGGAGTCGATGATGCCGAAGAAGGAGGTGACACTCTCTTCGGTATCGCTGCTGATCACCAGCATCTCTCCAGCGTCCGCTAGGACGTAGCGAGAAGCGGGGGTTCGCACGGCAAAGGTGGCCCCTTCAATCCCATAGGAGTCGAAGGTTCCCTGTCCAGCCACGAGGTAGAGCTCTACCTCCCTGGCGCCTAAGATGGTCGGTACAAGAATACTATTTTGATAGAGGGTAATATTGCCCAGGGGGGTCATGATAAGTAGGTCACTCTCAGGGTTATAGAGAATCCAG
>DASRNL010000061.1:0-2566 GCA_035647415.1 Sphaerochaeta sp.
GTGGAGACCTCAGCGGGCTTGACCCGGGCGGTGTTGATGACCTTAAGCGATGCCTATGAAGAAGAGACCCTCGAAGGCGGGGATGTGCGCACAGTGATGCACTTCCACCCGGAGATCGCTCCGATCACCGTCGCAGTGCTGCCGCTGGTCCGTAAGGATGGAATCGCTGAGTTCGCCAAAGAGGTCCAAGGAGAGCTGCGTGAGGAGTTTAGTACCTTCTTTGACGTCAGCGGTGCTATTGGACGGCGCTACCGTCGCATGGATGAGGTAGGAACTCCATACTGTGTAACGGTGGATTACCAGAGCCTAGAGGATAAGACGGTGACGCTGCGCTATCGCGACTCCATGGAGCAGGAGCGGATCGCTATCGCCGATCTGCCTGCGAAGATCCGTGCAGCGAACAAGGCGTACAAACGAGTAGGAACGGAAGCATGAACCCAGCACTACAGACCTTAGTAGATCGAGGCTTCGTCAAATCATGCACTGACTATGAAGCGCTCAGCGCACTGATGGATGAGGGTCCGGTGACCCTCTACGTCGGTGTCGACCCCACCGGCAGCAGCCTGCATATCGGACATATGGTGCCCTTCTTTGCGATGCACCACCTGCAGCGCGCCGGACACAACCTCATCGCCTTAGTCGGTGGGGGCACTGCGATGATCGGAGACCCTTCAGGCAAGACTGAGCTGCGCCAGATGCTCAGCCCGGAGGAAATCCGTGCCAACAGCGCCTCGATTCGGGACCAGATCGGTACGGTCATCGAGTTCAACGAGGGCCCGGGGATGGGAAAGGCGGTGATGCTCAACAACGCTGACTGGCTCACCGATTTGAACTACATCGACTTCCTTCGGGAGGTTGGTCGGCACTTCTCGGTAAACCGCATGCTGACCTTTGAGTCCTATAAGCAGCGCCTTGAACGGGGCCTCTCCTTTGTTGAGTTCAACTACCAGCTCTTGCAATCCTACGACTACTGGATCTTGAGCCAGGAGCATGGATGCCGGTTGCAGATCGGCGGAGATGACCAGTGGGGTAATATCGTCAGCGGTATCGATTTGATCCGCAAGATGGGAGGCGAGCAGTGCTTTGGCTTGACCTTCAACCTGATCACCCGCAGCGATGGACATAAGATGGGCAAGAGCGAGAAGGGTGCAGTCTTTTTGGACCCGAACCTCTTCAGTCCGTACGACTTCTACCAGTATTGGCGGAACGTCAACGATGAGGATGTAATCCGCTTCCTCAAGCTCTTCACCTTCCTCAGCCTCGATGAAATCACCTTCTACGAGAAGGAGGGGATGAACATCAACGAGGCGAAAGAGCGTCTCGCCTATGAGCAGACGAAGATTATCCACGGTGAAGCTGAGGCTGAAAAAGCGCGCACCGCAGCGCGAGCCCTCTTCGGAGGCGGCGGCCTCGATAGCACAGAGAACAGAGAGGGTATGCCCCATATCTCGATCCCCCGCGCCGAACTGGAAGCGGGTATCGGGGTGCTGGATCTCTTCAGTCGCACCGACTTAGCGAAGACCAACAGCGAAGCCCGCCGCCTGGTACAGGGTGGAGGAGCGTGGGTTGGCGAGCAGCGGATCGATGATCCTAGAGCGATGATCGATACCAGCTTCCTAGATGCAGAAGATGAGCTGCTCTTGCGTGCAGGCAAGAAGCGCTACTTCCGTATTGTCATTGTATGAGTGTGGAGGGGATCTCCCCTCCCTTTTCACTATTTGGAGGATTCGTATGAAACGAACAATCACGTTTGCAGTGTCCTTGCTCTTTGTAGCGACACTGCTTGTTGCTATGCCGGTTGCCGAAGAGCCCGCTGCAGTAGCAAACCTAGCAGTTCTCGCCGGCCCGACCGGCTTCTCATCAGCAGGCTTGGAAAACTTCATCAGCACGGAGAAGTTTGAGCTCGCTGTCTACCCCTCACCGAATGAGGTGATCGCCCGCCTCGCCAATGGGGAGCTCGATCTAGCAGCTTTACCATCCAACGTAGCGGCGAACCTTTACAACAAGGGAGTGAAGATCAATGTCGCTGCGGTGATCGGAGATGGGATGCTCAGCGTTCTCTCCACCGATAGCAGCATCACCACTGCCTTGGATGTAATCGGAAAAAAGGTCAATATCCCTGGCGCCGGTTCCACACCCGACCAGATGGCCCACCTATTGCTCCAGGAGGCGAACCTCGTCGCAGGAGTTGATGTTGAGCTCGATTACTCGGTCGCTGCCCCCGCCCAGCTCGCCCAGCTGCTGATCGCCAACCGTGTCTCCTTGGCGATGCTCCCTGAGCCCTTTGTCACGATGGTCAGCCGGCAGAACCCTGCAGTTAGGGTTGCCTTGGATGTCCAGGAGGTCTACAGTGCACTTACCGGCGTAGCAAACTACCCGATGAGTGTCCTGGTGGTGCGTAGCGGCTTCGCAGCAGAACACCCTGCACTGCTACAGGAGATCCTCACAGCGTATAAGGAGTCGGTTGAATGGGTCGTTGCAAACCCAACAGCGGCTGGAGCGAAGATTGAGGAGGCTGGCATCATGGCAGCGGCGATGGCAACTGCTGCTCTGCCTTCCTGTAACC
>DASRNL010000062.1:0-4734 GCA_035647415.1 Sphaerochaeta sp.
GAAATCTACGAGACCTATGGGACTGCGAGTGTCTTCACCCGCGGCAAGTATCCCACCTGGGCATACGGTCCTGAGTTCTTTACCACCGAGGTAGAGCTGGTTGAAGCGGTCAACACCATCGGCAGCGGAGACTCGGTAAACGGAGCGCTCACCGTGGCGATGCTCCGCGGGCTTTCGCTCAAAGAGGCGGTAGCAGAAGCGGGGGCGGTCGCTACCGCCAACGCGCTCTCGCTGCGCCCGGGGACGACGATCGTCACCGACGAGCCCTGCTTCTAAGAACTTAGGTTAGCTGTTCAGCGCCGCTATAGACTTCCTCGACGTGCAGCACCAACGCTGCATGGCGGGGAAACTTTTCTTCGGTCACCGCATACATATGGTCAAAGTACTGCCCGCTCTTGTGGTAGGAGAGCCGTCCCTTCAACTGGTACGACTTGTTCTCTTTTGTCATAAAGAGCAGCGTCCCCACCGGATTCTCTAGGGCGTTGGCTTTGGTCTTGGTGAGATAGTTGTCAGCGATAACAATGACAGGCCCCGCTCCGAGAGAGATCGAGGCGACCCACACTGTGTTGGGCACCCCAGCTTTGCTGACGGTGGTCAACGCGGCAACAGGCTTGCGCACTTGCCACGCCGCTAGTACTTGCTTTGGAATCATCGTTCGCTCCTTAGCACCAGCATAGCCGATTCTTCTTGTGGGTGTGAGAAAATCTTACTCGACCAAGAACCTGCGGATCAAATTGCTCTCATAGGGGCGCTCCACCACCTCGCGCTTGAGAATCGGGTTGTGGATTATCGGTCCGCTGTAGTGGATATGATCTAAGCTCTTACGGATCGCCTCCCAGTCAAGCGATCCACTGCCTACCCGAGACCCATCCTCCTCACGCACATGCAAACACTTTAAGGCAAAGCCAGCCTCCCCGATCGCCTCAGGAATCGAGAGGCCTGCACGGTAGAGCAAGTAGGTATCCAAGTCCAAGCCGATACGCGGGTCATTGACCGCGTGCAAAAACTCAAGCGCCTCTCCCACCGAAGGCAAGAGCGGAGCCATATCCGGTGGCAACAGCTTCACCTGCAAGCTCACCAGAGCCTCGCTCGCCACCGCTCCGAGGCGCTTCAGTGACTTTACTGCTTGGTTGCGCCGAGCGCTCAGGTGCCGCTGGTCGCCAGAGGAGCGGGGATGGGTCGTATAGAAGGGGGCGTTGAAGAGCCCGCCTCCCATCGAGGCGACGATCTTGATCAACTCACTGGCATAGGCGAGTGCACTCTTACGCACCTCCTCATCAAGGGAGGCCAGATCGTACTGGGCGGTGGGGGTCCACGTATAGCTTAAGTCGATGCGATGGGTGCGCGCTTCAAAGCCCAGGCGGGTACGCCCCAGATCACTCATCGCCAAGAGCCGCGGCGCATCGATCTCCAGCTGGTCATAGCCGAGCACACGTGCCTTAGCTACAAAGAGCGCTGGGTCATAGGAGAGGGTGGACCATCGACGGTAGTGGACACCGATCACTCGCACAGTAGTACTCCTTGTCTTAAGGATAGCAAAGCTTCAGCGTCCACGAAAGAGAACGAACTCCCCCAATCAGCCCTTTACCGCTCCGGTGGTCAACCCTTGGATGACGTACTTCTGGAAGAACATCGTCAGGACAATCGCCGGGGCCATGATCACCACCGCTGCTGCCATCACCGCTCCCCAGTCGACCTCGACGTAGGAGAGGAAGTTATAGACGGCGATCGGAAGGGTCCGGGTCTTCTGCTGACTGAGCACCTGGCTGAACATGAAGTTGTTCCAGCTGAAGATGAACGAAAGGGTCGTGGCGGTGACAATCCCGGGACCTGAGAGCGGGATGAGGATCTTCAAAAAGGCCTGCTGCTGGGTCAAACCGTCTACCATCCCCGCCTCCTCAAGGTCACGGGGGACCGCATCGAAGTACGGGCTCATCACCCAGACGACCAAGGGCAAGGCGATCAGCATATGGCTGAGGACCAAGGCCACATAGCTGTCCATCAGGCGCATCCTGCTGAAGACGATGTACCAGGGCATCAGAAAGGAAATCCCTGGCATCAGGCGCGCCACGAGGATGAAGACCGAGAGCTTCTGCTGCTTATAGCGGGCGATCGAGTAGGCGGCCGGCAGGCCCAAGAGCAGCGAGAAGATCACCGCTGTCACCGAAACGATCAAGGAGTTCTTCATATAGTGAAGGAAGTCCTGCTCGATGAAGACCCGCTGATAGTTGCGCATCACCGGGGTGAAGAGCAGCTTCGGTGGCCAGCGGATGATATCCACCTGTGTCTTAAAGGAGCTGAGCAGCATCCAGACGAAGGGAAAGAGGATCGGGATGATGATCGCCAAGAGCAAAAGATAGAAGAGGATGGTTTTAATAGGACTCGTACGCATACTCCCCTCCTACATCTCAAAGGCGCGTCTGAGGCGCATCACCAAGAGGCTAAAGGCTAAGACGATGATGAAGAGGAAGACCAGCATCACCGCACTTTGGCCCATACGGAAGTACTCAAAGCTATATTTGAAGGCCAGCACATTGAGGTTCTCACTGGCGTATCCTGGGCCTCCTTGGGTCATCGAGTAGATGATGTCGTAGGTCTTCAGCGCATCGATCGCCCTGAGGATCACTGCGGTGAGGATCGTGGGCATCAGCATCGGCAGGGTGATCCGAAAGAGCACCTGTCGGCTGTTGGCTCCATCGACCATCGCTGATTCGTAGGGCTCGCTGGGCAAGCCGGCGAGGCCTGCTAGGACGATGATGGCGATCATCGGGGTCCACTGCCAGATATCTACGACGATCAAGGACGGCATCACCGTCGCCGCATCGCTCACCCACCCGCTCTGCGGGAGCCCGAGGACGCTGAGCACATAGTTCAGCACCCCGATGGTGGGGTCGTAGAAAAGGTTGAAGACGATACCGATCGCTACCGGGGTTGCCACCAAGGGAAGCAAGAGAAGGGTCTTCATCATATCCTTGCCGACGAAGGTACGGTGCAGAATCAACGCCATCGCGGTTCCCAAGATCATCTCAAAGAAGACCGCAGCGAAGGTGAAGTAGAAGGTCCGTCCCAAGGCAGCGAGGAAGCGGGGCTCTTTGAGCACCTGCAGGTAGCTTCTCAGCCCGACTACCTCTAGCGGTCTGCCGCTGGTCAGCGTCCAGTTGGTAAAGGAGAGGAAGAAGGTGTAAGCGACCGGAAAGACCATCAACACCACGACAAAGATAACCGCTGGCAGGGGGAAGAGAATCTTCAGGTTCCGTTCAACAAAGCCTTGACGAATCATGCATAGCTCCTAGCAAGAAGCACTGGCCGACCACGAGGAGTCGGCCAGTGTAAACAAGGTGAAACTTATTTTCCGTACTCTCCGTCTGCTTTGAGCAGCTCATCGACAGCACGTGCCTTTTCACGGGCAAGCGCTTCGAGGCGAGTACTGGTTCCCCTGGTGTTGATCGACTCGATGATAACCTCACCGATGAGGTCTCGAGCCTCTCCAACGGCACTCATGAAGGGCCTGTCGAAGGGATAACCATTCTGTGCTGCGTGCGCCTGGGTCTCTACAAGACCTGGGTGCATGATCGCTCGCACGTCCGCATCCGCCCAAGCAGAGTCACGGGCCATCGTGATGTTGGCAAACATGCCCTCCTTGGCGAGCTCCTTGCTGGTTGCCCACTCGAGGAACTTCATTGCAGCATCCTTGTTCTTGCTGGCAGAGGACATCGCCATACCCCAGCTGACTACGATGAAGGGGCTGTCGCCCTTCGGTCCGCGTGGCAGCTGTACAATGCCGATATCGTCGGCGGAGATATCGGTCTTGGATGGGTCGACGATCTGGCCATAGAAGACCGATGCGTCGGTCCACATCGCAGCTCTTCCTGCCTGGAAGACTGGCATGATGTTCTCCCACGACATGCTGGTCACACCCTGTGGTCCATAGGATCCTAGGAGGCGACCGTAGTAGCGGATACCATCAATCGCTTCGGGGGTGTCAAAGACAGCCTTACCGCCATCGAGATAGTTTCCACCAAAGTTGTAGACGTAGGAGGAGAGCTGGGTGACCGCTGCTGCACCGCTTCCGCGGCTTGCAATGCCTGCTACTCCATCACGGGTGAGGACGCGAGCTGCATGCTCGAGCTCTTCAAAGGTCGTCGGCACACTGAGGCCGGCATTTCTGAAGAGGTCCTTCCGATAGTAGAGTACCTGCCACTCGGTGACCAAGGGTACGATATAGGCTTTGCCATCCTTGCGTCCGATATCCACTGAGTTTTCAGGGTAGTCGGAGAAGTCATAGGCATCGAGGCCCTCATACCAACCGTTCTTAATGAACATCAACCCTTCCTGCAGGGGGCGGGTCATAAAGACGTCTACTGTGGAGCTCTTGGTGGCAAACTCAGTGGTGAGCTTCTGCGTCAGCTGGCTCTCCTGTAGGCTCTCGTAGTTGACCTTGATTCCTGTCTCCGCTTCAAACTCGGCGATCTTTGGCTTGAGCAACTCCCCGTAGGGGTGGTTTGCTAAGAGTACGCGGATCTCCTGTTTGGGGGCATCTTTGACCCCTTGTGCGAAGATGGGCATCGCTATGAGGCAGATCAATGCAAGCACAATTACCATGCGTTTTGTTTTCATCATAACACTCCTTTTGTTATTTCCTTTTCTATAGTATACCCTGTTTTTAGCAAAAGTGAAGGAGAAAATGAAACTTTTTTCTAATTGATTGAAATATTATTTCATACTATACTAGGG
>DASRNL010000063.1:0-8127 GCA_035647415.1 Sphaerochaeta sp.
CACTGATATCGTGGACAGTCTTTCCTACTTCAGCACCCCAGCTGTTTTTCATCCCCTCCTCACAGATGGCTATATTATGCTCAATCTGTGGGCCGATGAGTTCCTCTAGGCACTGGAGGTCAGCTCCCTCAGCGAAGGTGAGGATTCCTTCGACGCTCATCGGCGTCGTTGTTTCTTGCTGTTCGGTCTCTTCCAAGGCCGTACGATCGCCGTCGATGAGTACCTTGTTATCTACTGCGAGGTACACGATATTGGTATGCAGGTGCATAATCTCCAACTCAGCGACTCGACCTTCTGCGACCATAGTAAGGGTGATATGAAGTTTAGCGTCGCCGTTTAAGAGGGTGACAGCAATGCGATCCTCAGCGAGGTACGCCTTTACGCGCTTACGATCTTCTTCGGTAATGGAGGAAAGAACTTCCAATTCAGCAGTTGCATCACCTGCGAGAATCCCTAGGGCGACCGATGCTTCGATCCCTTTCATGCCCCCAGAATTAGGTACGGTAACCCCTTTCACGTTTTTCACAATATTGCCACTGAGGCCGATGGTAACCTGTTCAGGGATAGTTCCAAGGGCCTCGCGGCACTTTGCAGCGCCGTAGGCGATAGCGATTGGTTCAGTACACCCCAATGCAGGCACCAGTTCTGTTCGTAATATGTCGTAATAATGCGTGTTTGTTTCCATATCTTCCATGTATCAGTATCTTAATAAAGAAACTGTTGTATACATCACAACAGTCTACGATAAGTATATCATCGATTCTCAAAAGCGCAAGAAATTAAAATATTTTTGCATGCATAAACTGGAATTCCTTTCTTTGTAAAGAAATAAAAGACGATTTAGTTGGTTGCTCATCCTCTGATAAGCAGCGGGTGATGAGAATATACGAGGAGAACAGAATCGTTTATCGGTCTTCTCTCTTGTGGCGAATGTATGCGCAACATCGTAGCGTGAAAGAGCGAGTAAAATCCTATGACTTTACAAATCCTAGAACTTCAGATAGCGTAACCATATGGTAAAAAAAAGGAGTCCTAGGAAAAAGCTTGGCACCTTTTTGAGCTACTTTGGCTTATTGCTGATTTTGGTGAGCATCGGATATGGTGCTTACGCTTATTTTGGTCAACGCGAGAAAACCTCCTACGTGGATCCCCCTCCACCGGTGGTGATCACACAGCCGACAATTGGCTCATTGGAGCAGAGCATCACGCTCTCAGGGACGGTAGAGGCGAAAGCCTTTATACCGGTCGTTCCGTTTGTCTCTGGTACTATCCAAGAGTACCTGGTTAAAGAGGGGGAGTATATTGAGCAGGACGATATTATTGCCATCATTGATCGCCAAGCGTATCTGCAGCAGCTAGCGCAGGCGCAAGCTGCCTATAGCGTGGCAGAAAGCACCTATGAGCGGGTCAATCGGCTCTACGAAGCAAAGGCAACTACCCAACAAAACAGGGAGCAGGCATTAGCCCAACGGGATGCTACGAAAGCACAGTTGGAGCTTGCAACCTTGCAGCTTGATTGGGCGACAGTCACCGCCCCTGTCTCGGGCACGCTACTGAGCATCCCCTCCGCTGCGGGGAATATCGCCTCATCGAACCAGCCGGTGGCAATTATGGCCGATTTAAGTCAGTTGGTAGTCAAGCTGCAGGTACCTGAGCGCTACTTTGATATTATCAGTGAGAATGCGGAGCATTTGAGCGCATCGGTTGAGAGACCACGACAGGCAGGACCACAAGCGAGCAATAGCGCACCCAAACGTGCCTCAGCGGAAATTGAAGGTATCTCTAGCTATATTCAGCCGCAGTCGAAGACCTTTTTAGTGACCTGTCTCTTGACCGAAGGGCACACTGATTTCCGTCCGGGAATGCATGTCCAAGTGAATCTTATCTATGAACGCTACGAAGATGTGCCACTGGTGAGCCAAACAGTACGAACTATCGATGGCAACGCTTATCTCTATGACGCTGGGCGAGGTCGAGCCCAGTGGATCGAGCTCACACCAGTTGCAGAAAATAATCTCTACTTGGTGCTTCCCTCTGAACTATCTGACGCCAGCTTTATCGTAGATGGCCACCACCGTCTCTTTGATGGACAGCGAGTTACCGTCGTTGATTCCCAAGGAACGGAGCGATGAAAATTTCACATTTTTCCGTCGATCACCCGGCAATTATTGCCATGCTGGTCATCGCGCTCTGTGTCTTTGGTATCTACAGCTTCTTCGGATTGAACATGGAGTTCATGGGAGATATCTCACTACCTTCAATAGAAGTATTAGCCTTCTATCCTGGAGCAGGGGCTGCTGACGTCGCGCAGGATGTTACGGCGATCATGGAGGAGGAGTTTGTAACACTTCCTGATTTCAAAGGGGTTGTTTCAAAAAGTTTTGATTCGTACTGCTGGGTCACCATCAACTTCCGTGACTCGGTAGACCCCTATGATATGCTCCCTGAAGTGCGCGATCGGATTCGTCGGCTCGAAGCAAAGCTTCCTGAAGATTTACTCGGAGAGCCGCTTGCTATGGTCGGCGGGGCGACGATGATTCCGATCTTCATGTTCTCAGTTGAGGGAGGGGAGGATCGGGTGAGTCTGAGCCGGTACGTCAACGATGAGATTATTCCTCAGATTACCCAGATTCCGGGAGTCGCCAATGTCTCTATCGTAGGTGAAGAGCAGCTTGAGTTGCGCGTTACGCTCGTAACTGAGAAGCTACAGGCTACTGGAATCCCTGCGTTACAAGTCTATCAAGCGCTCACCGCTGCTAACGTTCGCCTGCCCATCGGCGAGGCCCTCTACCATGGCCGCTTCTCTGATATCCGGTTTGACGGAGCCTTTGCAGCGGTTGAGGAGCTCGCATCGCTGCCCGTGGGAGCCGATGCGAGCGGTACCATTATCCGTCTCTCTGATATCGCTGATGTACGCTTTGAACCAGTTGAGCGGGAGGTCTATGTCGATTCTGGGGGTAAACCCCTGTTGATGGTATCGGTTACCAAGCGACTTGATGGTAACACCCTTTCTATCAGCCGCAAGATCAAAGATGTGCTCGCTTCGGTGACCGAGCGAACCCAAGGAGCGATAACTACCACAATTTTAGCGGATGACAGCCGCAATGTCGGCGCTTCGCTGCGTACAGTGACCACGTCGGGCCTGCTCGGCGTCCTTATGGCGGTCATCGTCATTATCATCTTCCTCGCTGATACCCGAGCGACGAGTATCATCTCGCTCTCTATTCCCCTGAGTATCCTCTTCACCCTCATCGGCATGCGCTTAGCAGGGATCACTATCAACTTGATTAGCCTCTCGGGTCTGGTAGTTGCGCTGGGGATGGTGGTCGATGCGTCCATTGTGATGTTGGAGCAGGTATACCGTCACTATAGAACCGGCTCTATGCCCATCGTCGAGGCGATTAAAACAGGCGCTGATGAAGTAGGATCTTCAATCATGGCCTCAACGATTACCACCATCATGGTCTTCATCCCTATTGCAGTAATGCCTGGGTTGGTAGGCAGTATCTTACGTGATCTAGCAGTTTCACTGATTCTAGCGCTCTTTGCTTCGATGCTCGTAGCCTTAGCAGTGGTACCCTTTTTATTGCGGGTACTCTTAAAGCCGCAAGATCTATCCTTGCAACGGGTTGCTTTTAGTGAGCGCCCTCTTGCTGCAATCGAACGATTGTATGGTCGAGCCATCGCAGGAAGTTTCCGCTATCCACGCTTTATCATCACCGCTGCAGTGGGGATTTTCGTCTTGGCGCTCGTAATCACTCAGTTTTTGGGGTACTCCTTCATCCCTTCAACGGATAACGGGGATTTTTACATCGACATGGAGTTTGCCATCGGCACACCTCTAGAAAAGACTCGAGAAAAAGCATTGATTGCCGAAGAGATTATCAGACGAGAAATAGAAGAACTTGAGAGCGTTACCATCTTCTCCGGTCAGGAGTCAGGCTTTGCCTTCACTGGTTCTCCCCGCAGTGCCCACGCCCGAATCCTCTTAGTCGATCGTAAATCGCGCGACCGTTCGGTGCATGAAATCATGCTCAGCATTCAAAACACCTTGGCTGCTGAACTGCCTGGGGCAACGATAAAGACTACCAATGGTGGGTATGACAAGCTGATTGGATTTATTGCAGGCGGTGGTGGGTACGGGTTAACGCTGACCGGTGAGAATCTCGATGCCTTAATCACCACTGCCGAAGCGATTAAACAAGTATTGAATCAAGACCCTGATGTTGTCTCGGTGAGCACCAACGCCTCCTACGACAGTGAGACACTGATCCTCGATGTCTCCCATGATCTGATGGGCTCGGTTGGTATCTCAAGCTATGAGGTTGCCCTAACCAGCGCAATTTTGTTCCGTGGCTTGGAGTCCGGGGTGTTTACCCACACCGATGGCAGGCGCTACGATATTCGCTTGGACTCAGATCTCAAGCACAAGCCAATCAGTGAAAACACCTTGGCCACCATCTTTGTATCGGGAGGCGCAGGGGAGAACGTCAGCTTTGCTGATATCGCCAGCCTCCATAGAGAGCGGACTGTTTCTCAAATCAACCACATCGATCGAGCCAAATCTGTCACCATCTCGGCGACCTTGGTAAGCGAAGATACCGCTGGAGTAAACAATCGAATGAATGCCTACCTCCAGGAGCACCCGCTTCCGGTGGGCATCACCGCCAAGCGGGGAGGGATCCTTGAACTCATCGGCGACTCCATTGGACCGGTCGCTATCGCGTTGGGTATCGGTATCTTCCTTGTCTATGCAGTGATGGTGATCCAGTTTGAGCGCTTTCGCCAACCATTTATCATCATGGTCTCTATCCCGTTCTGTTTGATTGGCGTTGTCAGTGGATTGCTCGCCTTTGGTTCCACCGTCTCTCTTATCGCGGTGATGGGAGTTATCGCGCTCGGGGGAGTGGTGGTTAATAACGCGATTATCTTGATTGACTACACCAACTTGCTCCGAGAACGCCGTGAAAAAGAGCTCGATGTAGCTATGCCGACCCGAGAGCAACAGCTGGAAATCTTGGACGCTTCGATTGTGGATGGTGCTTCGAGCCGTGTTCGTCCAATTTTTATGACGACGCTGACCACCATTTTTGGAGTAGTTCCCATGGCATTCGCCACTGGCTTGGGTTCTGAGATCTACGCCCCGCTCGGCCAAGCTATTGCAGGGGGGTTGATCTCCTCGACGATTATCACCTTGTATCTCGTTCCGGTGCTCTACCGGATAACCGAGCGGCGGAGAATTTTTAAGCATACCAGTGTGCAGGAGGTACCGCATGCATAAACCTCGTCTGAGAAAAAGCTTGCAGCTTTTAGCCCTTTTAACTCTAACACTGATGGTATTTTCAGCGTGTTCCGCTGTCTTTACCGCCAATGTAGGGGGCAAAGTACGTGAGGCAGAAAGTGGAGCAGCTATTGTAGATATGGCAATCTATGCCTACACCAACACCGCACAACGAGACAGCGATTGGGACCGGTATACTGGGGGAACATTTATCCCGAGCAATGCGGCAGGCTATGTAGCGCGAACCAACAGCGATGCTAACGGTTCATTTGTGATCAATAAAATCATTTGGGAGTCTGCATTCCCTGAGTTTGGTAAGACAGCAGATTATAAGGAGATTGCGCTCCTCTTCTATCATGAAGACTATGGTTTACATAAAAACAGCAATCCAGTCTGGATTACCAGTGACAGCACCAACGTCTCCATGGTCGATGAGCAATTTAGCAAGGTCAATCAGAGTACCGATATTCGTATATTCCTGCGTGATGTTGCAGATGAGACCTTGATCGATGAGAGCTTTGATGTGCGCCTTGCAGTACTACAAGAGCCAGGGGATACTGCAGGAAACGTTAAGCGAGAAACAATTCGTGGTACCGGTACGATCGCTGCTACCTATCCGGTAGCATTGGATGAAACCATTGTCACTGCCACGGCAACCTTACAAAACTCAAGCTGGATGCAGTGCGATGAGGAGGGGACAGTGATTCCAACAGCCAGCCCTCCATCCTTCACTGTTTCGGGAAACAACAGTGAGATCACCCTCTACTTGAAGCAGAGCCGCCACGCATTTCCGCTGATCAGCGGTGAAATTCATTCTGAGGAGCGTGAAGATGCCACAAACGACTATCCCGACAATAGTCTGACCGTTTGGTTGGGTGAATGGACAGAGGAAAATCAACCTAAGATAGCGCTCTTTGACAAGGCGGGAGCTCAGACAATAACCAGATCAGAGGGTACCGGTGCCAACAACAGCGTTATCCACCACGGCATTTTCAGCAATCTGGGAGCGGCCATGCATTGGGATGATTCGGATTACTCAGGCACGTATGCGGACAAAACAGTGATCGTCGTTGTTGATATGAATCGGGACAGAAAACTTTCAGCAGGAGACTACTATCACGAATTCACCATTCGCAGTGACCAGGATTTCAAGCAGTTAGGGAAGCTCCGATGGAACGCAGATTCCACCAAGTCCGACTTACTGAAAATCAAGCCTGAAGATTTACCATAAGGTGGCCCATGGTGATGAAAAATAGTCTGAGATACTTCCTCATGGGCGTACTACTGGTATCATTGTCGCTTGGTTCACTAAGCGCAACCTCCACGTACACCTATGAGAAGCTTCTTGCAGCAGCGCTGCAGAACAACACCACGCTGCAGAGCGCGAAGCAGGAGTATCAGCGCAGCCTTCTTGATATCAAAGATGCCAAAGGCAAGCGGGGGCCAACTGTCGACTTCAATCTTTCCGGTACCTATATGGTCAATCCACCGGTAGGCCCCATTGTTCTGAATACTGACGAGATTTTGGGAACTATTGAATGGCCAGCAGGGTTTACTCCGATGAGTGGCGGTGAATACATAACCCTCTACAGTGGGATGGAAAAGACCCTTTATCAGGCGCAGGTCACCTTGACGCAGCCGATTTTTACTTGGGGCAAGATCTCCACAGCGATCGATCTTACCCAACAGGTTGCTCGGTTGCGTGCCCTACAGCTCAGCGACCAGCAGTCGCGGGTTGAAAGCGAGTTGGCCATTCATCTCGATGCCCTCTACCACCTGGAAAAAATCGCCTCCCTACTTGCAGCAGAGAGCGCAGTCGTTACCCGCCTTGAAGAGATAGCCAAAGAGGCGTATGCCAGCGGTTTGATCTTAGAACTCGATGTCCTACAAGCTGCAGTCGGGCGCAGTGAGTTGGAGGCCGCCCAAGCGACCATAGCACACCAACGCCAACGCCTGTTGCTCAACCTCCGCACCCTCAGTGGCGTAGGTGATCTTGAACTTTCCTCCATCGCCCATACTGCTACCACAGAGCGCTATCATAGCCTCCTCGCTCTGGACAACGCAGAACTTATAGGTGCAGCGACCAGCAGCGAACGACCGGCAATTGCCGCCCTTTCGCTCTCCGAATCGCTGGCCCGTTCGGCAGTTGATTTGGAGAGGGCGAGCCTCTCTTGGAAGCCTGATTTCGCCTTGGTGGCGAGCATCGGCTACGGTGGGCCTCGGCTGCCGCTCTTTGAAACTGACTGGTATCGACAAAATGACTATACCCTAAACTTTACATTGGGCTTACAGAGCACCATCTGGGATGGGGGAGATAGCCTGCGGGCAGTCCAACGGCAGCTCTCTGAGCAAGAGAGTGCCAGCACTAGTGCTGTAGCCGCCCGACAGACCATCGTGCAGACACTCCTAGAAAGCCTCAGCGCTTTGCATGTAGCGGTAGCAAACATCGACTTTCTTGAAAAGAAAATCGCCTACCTTGCAGAAAGTCTTGTCATTGAAGAGGCGAAGGTGGCAGCGGGATATGGGGAAGAGGGTGATTGCTTGCAAGTAAAACTCGAGTATCTCAACACACAAGTTATAGCTGAACAAAACTTGCTTGAGGCCTCAACACATTATCATACCATCGCTCTTTTACGCGGCCAATAATACCTTTTGCTCATCCGATCGATAGCAGCAATCGTTCATGTTAAGGCTGTACAAAAAACGAAGGCTTTTCTAGGAAGACCAAACGTTGATTTGTTCAAAGAAAACGAGAACGCTCTCAAATATTTGCTGCCAAATTTAATTAAGTGGTAACATTATTGGAAATTAATGATGGTAGATGTATTGTAGTGGCAGTAAACTGC
>DASRNL010000064.1:0-10029 GCA_035647415.1 Sphaerochaeta sp.
CATTTGTTTTCATAGAATTCCTCCTGTGATAGCATAATGATATCACATAGATAGTATCCTATTGCCCACATTTGGTCAATAAGAAACCGCTGCATTGCAGCGGCTTACAGAAAATATTTGCTACATTATGTACAGAAGAAACCGCTGCATTGCAGCGGCTCTGCTAAGTGGTTACTCAGCCAAGGCTCTCCCAAGGGCTTTAGCAGCCTCAAGGGCGGTCTCATCAGGATCATCTTCGGCGATCAAACTCTCACCAATCAGGGTAGCTCCGGATGCTTGAGCATCCTCCTCCCAATTGCGCATCCACAGGCCATCCCCCCAGCCGTAGGAGCCGAAGAGGGCGAGCTTCTTGTTTGCCAAATGTGGCTTAATCGTTTCATACATCGGCTCAAAGACATCCTCCTCTAAGTTCTCTGCTCCACTTGCGGGGCATCCGAGGGCCAACGCATCGTAGCTGTCGACCATATCGGGACCAAAGAGCGAAGCGGTGATCAGCTTAGCAGATCCCCCTGCTGAAAGGACCCCTTCCTGTATTGCTTCGGCGAGGGCTTGGGTATTGCCCGTAGCACTATAGTACACAATAGCGATTTTCTTCATCTTCAACCTCTCTTTGCTGTCATACTGCAGCATCCTGGGAGCATGCGCTACCATCACATAATAGATAGTAAAACACTAGGATATTGTCAATGGTGGGAAGGCTGCTCCGTGCCCTGATAGCTCTGTTCAAAGTGTCGAAGAATTGCTGCAGTCTTTTTGCTCAAAGGGGAGACTTTTCCATAATGGCGGTTGGCTTGGCGGTGCGCCCAGCGATAGATGACCCGGGAGTGCTCTGTTTCACCGAGCTTCTGGTAGCAGCGGCCGATGTGCACCATCAGACCGATCTTCTCCGCTTCGCTGGCAAACGCGGAATCGTAATCGAGGTAGGAGCGCACGATAAGGTAGTGATCAAGGGCTTCTTGATAGTTACCCATCTGTTCCAAACAGAACCCTATCGCTGCACGCGCCAAGATAGTCAATCCACTGGTCGCTCCACTGAGTTCGGTGAGCATCGCGAGGATATGCTTGCGGAGGATCAGTTCATCGTCGTACTCGCCGTGATGGTGTTTGATATCAGCCTGTAAGGCCAGGGCATCGATGTACAGATCAAAGGAAGGACCTTCATCACCGCCCCACGGCATCCGCAGCAGCATCGTAGCGATCGATTGTGCTTCACCTACCTGATTATCATCAAGGTAGGAGAAGCCTAAGCCCATCAGCGCTTCGATTGTCAGCTCACTCTTCTCCCCATGGAGAATCTGGCTGCTCTGATAGATCTGCTGTGCTACCTCCAGCCCTCGCTCGGTGTTCTGTGCACGAGCATAGGCACCGTTGAGCTCTGCTAACAGGTAGATATAGTGGGGATTCATCGGTCCGTGTTCGTTGAAATGCTCCACCAACTCCTGCTCTAGGTCGGCAATCTCTTGGTGCACTTGGGCGAAGGTGAAGGCATCGTGTAATTCGCTGGTCAGCAATAAGCGACGGAAGTAGTTCTCCATACTCTTAGTATACTCCGCTTAAAAAGACTCCTACAAGCTCCCATCGCTCTTGTAAGCACGGATTGCTAGGTGACAATCATGGATGAAACTATCCATCATGTGAAAGCCGCTGCCATCGCTGTAGATCTCTTGGATCCAAAAGCCACTGTCGGTCAATCCACCGAGTAGATCATCGAGGGTGTGGCTGAATTCGATCGTCCCTTTGCCGGCGAGGGCACGTTCGACGTGTTTTTTCTTGGGGCTGGTCAATCCAGAGTAAGGGATTGTGTACTTGATCTTCAGTTTGTTCTTCAGCGCCCGCTCTTCATCGAAGAGGTAGAGCACCGGGTTGGTGATGGAGGTAAGGAAGTAGGAGTTGGGGCGTAGAATTCGATAGACGTGCTCATACACTGGGCGTACCACGTCGATATAGCAGGTAGAAGTCGGGTTATAGACCATATCGAAGGATTCATCAGCGAACATCGAAAGATCCCGCATATCCCCTCGTACCAAGGTGATTTCGATGCCCAGCTCTTTTGCCGCCTCTCGATCTTGTTCCAACTGCTTCTCACTGACATCAAAGACGGTTACCTTCGCCCCTGCTAAGGAGAGGAGAATCCCTTGTTGCCCACCGCCGCAGGCGAGGGCAAGGATCTCTTTATCCTTTACATCGCCGACCCAGTGTTGGCGTACGCGTTTAAAGGGTGAGAGCACCATATCGAACTCTCCCCGTTGTGCTTTTTCTCGCTGCTCAGCGGTAGTCCCATCGGTCCACATATTGCCTGCATCGACAAACTTGTCCCAGGCACGAGCATTCTGTTTTACATACGCTTCCATATTCTAAGGATAGCAGGTGGACAGCTAAGAGAGAAGGCTTACTCCCTGCCAAGAAGTCGGGTAGCAATCGGGGTATGGGTCAATACCCCTCGTTTTTGGTAGGAGTTTATGAGGGCAATGGACTGCACCGTAATCGAAAGCGGGGTAATCTTGGGTAACGGTGCACAGGGAACACGTCGAGCGAGGGTGATATGGGGGATGAAGGAGGAAGAGCGATAGAAAATCTCTCGTTCTGCAAGAGCTTCGCTAAGGCGCTTGTGCAGATCAATCACCGGCTGCTTTGGCTCAATAGCTGCCCAGACAGTCTCGGTGCTTCTTTGAGCAAAGGAGGAGAGGGAGAGTATCGTCAACTCTAGCGGACCACTAGGGAGCGTTGTAAGTGCGTCGATCAGTGCATCGAGTTCTTCGTGGCTCCGCTTTCCAAGGAAGGCGAGGGTGAGGTGAATATGCTCCGGCTGTACGCGTCTGCCGCCCAGTAAGTCTGCTGCACATGCGTGGATGGCAGTTTGGGTGGGAGGATTGAAGGTTAGAGCATAAAAAAGGCGCATAATCTCACTATAGGCTTTCAGGATAGCAAATTCCATACTATAGTACAAAGAGAGGAGAAGTACGGTATGCAGATAGTATTGATTGGGGCAGGAAGTGCTCAGTTTGGCCTAGGAACCTTGGGGGATGTCTTCAGCAGCGAGCTGCTTGAAGGAAGTACGGTCTATCTTGTCGATATCAATGAGCAGGCGCTTGATAAAGTGCATAAGACTGCTCTCGCCTATATCGAAGAGCATGCGCTGCCCTTTAGCGTTGAGGCAACGCTCGATAGGCGCAAGGCGCTCAAGGGCGCTGATGCGGTAGTTATCTCCATCGAAGTGGGTGACCGCTTTGGCCTGTGGGATGAAGATTGGACCCTGCCACAACAGTATGGAATCAGACAGATCTATGGGGAGAACGGTGGCCCTGGTGGCCTCTTCCACGCTCTGCGAATCACTCCGCCAATCGTAGCAATCTGTGATGATGTTGCCGAACTCTGTCCGGATGCGTGGGTCTTCAACTACTCCAACCCTATGACTGCAATCACCACTACGGTGCTGCGAAAATTCCCAGAGATGCGGTTTGTCGGGATGTGCCATGAGATCGCATCGCTGGAGCGATATCTGCCGCCGATGCTCGATACCCCTTTTGAGAATCTTGAACTGCGCAGCGCTGGACTGAACCACTTCAGTGTACTGCTTGAGGCTCGATACCGTGACAGCGGCAAGGATGCTTATCCAGATATCCGAGCCAAGGCGCCAGCTTTCTTTGAAAAGGAACCAGGGTACAGTGATATCTATGCCCATGCACGAGCGATGGGAACCGACTGGGAGACCGAAGGGACGACCTGGCGGGTGTTGCCCGAAGGGACGGTAAGCAAAAAGCCGTGGTCTGACCGCACCCTCTTTAAGGTGATTTTGGAGACCTATGGACTGTTGCCAATCACCGATGATAGTCACTTCGGTGAGTACCTCGGCTGGGCGTGGGATGTTGCAGACCATCAGGGGATTAAAGACTTCTACACCTATTACCGTAACCGTCTTGCTCGCAAGGAGACGTTCACCATTGAGAAGAAGCGCCACGAGCGCTTGGTGCACATCCTCGAGGGGCTCATCAGCGACAGTGGGTATGAAGAACCTGCGGTGAATATCATCAACGATGGCCTCATCGCCGATCTGCCGTCTTGGATCGCCGTCGAAGTCCCTGCCACCGTCCACAAGGACCGCCTGCAGGGGATCGTGTTTGACGACTATCCGAAGGGGGTAGGGGCGCTATTGCGCAACTACACCGGCGTCTATGATCTGACGGCCGAAGCGATCCTCAGTGGCAAGAAGGAGTATGTGATTCAGGCGCTTTTGGCAAATCCTGTGGTCGATCGGGTGACTGGGATGGCTGAGTTGGTCGATCTGATGATCGAACGGCAAAAGCCTTGGCTGGGCTACCTCAGCTGATTGGACTGATTACGCACTCTAGAAAGGACAAACCTCCCAGACTTGGGAGGTTTGTTAGGTAGTGGCAAAGGGACTTGAACCCCTGACCGGATGAATATGAGTCATCTGCTCTACCACCTGAGCTATGCCACCGTGGTGTCACTTTGTTGTTTCACTGTTTCGCAACAACTGGTCGACACCGATGATAGTAGCGAACTTTGATGATTGTGTAAAGCATCTTGGTGGTATTTTGTTTTAAAGCAGTGCTGTTGTTTTTAGATTCACCTAAGGTGATAGGGTGTAAGCGTTATGGTACTCTTACCCTTCAGGGCAAGGGAGTATCAGCAACATTCTAAGATTTAAAATGACATCGATATTGTTAGGAAGCAACAGAGAGCGTGTTGTATACTGTCCCTGCCCTGCGATAATTGCTTGCGGAGTTGGAGAAGTGGTTTTGGGATAATAGAACAATTGCCAAACACGCAGGAGGGAGCATGCATAGCAGAGTACTAACTCGTATCACACGAGCTCTTTGGGTGGGAGCAGCGATAGCAGTAATAATGTTCGTATTCCACCTATACTTGGAGAGGAAGGCAGGTTTCCCATTTGTCCAGGGGCTCGAAATGTATCTACTATGGGGATTCATCAACGCATTGTTAGTATTTTTATTGCAAACAATGACCTTTGGTATCCGTAGAGAGACTGCAAGAAAAATCTCTCTGCTCCCTATGCGCTTTCAGTTTATACGGGTTGCAACAATCGCGGTAGTTTGGTTTTTGCTTCTGCTAGCTATTGGCATATGGACTCATTTTATAAGTGCTGGAAGATCATTGCTTTTTCTTATTACCGTTTTGGCTGCCTATGCGTATAGTGCAGTTAAAATCTGGAATTTTCGAAGATAATTGCAGCTTGCTTTTAGATAATGCTTATAAATCCTCAGCGACGATGGTGCAGAAGTAGGAGAGAATGTGCTAGGGTGGGGATATGAGTGAAGTACGATTGAAAAATGGGGTGATGATCCCACAGATAGGCTTTGGTACCTGGCAGATTCCTAATGGCAGGATTACCGAAGAGAGCGTAGCCTTCGCCTTGGAGGCAGGCTATCGACATATTGACACCGCTGCCGGTTACTATAACGAGGAGAGTGTGGGCAGAGCGATCGCTTCCAGTGGCATCGATCGCAGCGAGCTTTTTGTTACCACCAAGCTCCACAATACCGATCATACCTACGAGAAGACTCGTGCTGGATTCTTCAAAAGCCTCGAGGCCCTTGGCACTGAGTACATCGACCTATACCTGATCCATTGGCCTAACCCGGTTGCCCATCGGCATCACTGGAAGGAGGCGAATGCGGGATCTTGGAGGGCGATGGAGGAGTTTTATCAAGAGGGCTTGATCAAGGCGATTGGAATCTCTAACTTCTTCCCCAGGCATATCGAGGCTCTCATGGAGACGGCTACTATCGCTCCGATGGTCAACCAGATCCGTCTCTTTGCCGGCTCGATGCAAGAGGAGCTGGTCTCCTACTGCACCAAGATGGGGATGGTGATCGAGGCATACAGCCCCTTGGGCACCGGAGCGTTGCTCAAGAGTGAGATCATCGCAGAGATTGCAAAGCGGCATGATCGCTCGGTTGCGCAAATTTCACTGCGCTACCTCTTGGAGAAGGGGTTTGTGATCCTACCTAAGTCGATCCGAGAAGCGACCATTGTAGAGAATATCGCTCTCTTTGATTTCTCATTGACCGATGCGGATGTCGCTGCGTTGGATGCGATGGAGAATATTGTCGGTCCGGTACGCGATCCGGATACCACAAACTTCTAAAAGGCTTGTAATTGCCCTCGATGCTCGGTACTCTCTGAATATGGTTGGATTTTTCATTAAAAAGGCCTTTTTTGACGGCTGGGATAATCTCATTGGCTTAGTGGTCCAGAACCTCGGGTTCTTGGTTATCTTCTTTCTCGGGCTCGGAAGCCTCACATTGCTTGGAGAACATGGGATGCTCGCCTTCGGTGGACTCTTGGTCACCGGGGCTCTTCTTGCGTTTTTTGCAGCAGGGAGCAGCTATTTAACCTGGGAGTATGCCCACTATCGCCGCGGAGGGTGGAATGGCTTTGTCCAGGGGATTCGCATCAGCTGGCGCCATGCGCTGCTCTACTGGTTCTTAATTACCTTAGCGTTGACGCTTATAATCTTTGTTATTCCCTTCTATCTAAGCTATTCCAACTTCCTTGGTATCGTCCTTTCGATTCTACTCTTTTGGCTCTTTCTAGCGATTGTCCTTGCATTGCCATACTACTGGCCGCTCTTCTATTCGATGCAGGGTGATGGGCCGACGAAGACCTTGAAAAAGACTTTCATCATCCTCATCGATAATCTATTTTTCTCGATCTTCTTATTGATTCACCAAGGGATTACCGCAGCGATCAGCATCTTTTTAGCAGGTCTAGCTCCTGGAGCTGCAGGCCTCTTGATGGGGCAGAGCGTTGCAGTAAAGATCTTGATGTTCAAGTACGACTGGCTTGAGGAGAACCCCGATGCTGATCGTAAAGCAGTCCCCTGGGATGAGCTGCTCTATGAGGAGCGTGAGAGTGTCGGTCACCGGACCCTCCGCAATATGATCTTCCCTTGGAAGGATTAAATGGCGCTCGAGGTTGAGCTAAAAGCCCATATCAACGACCCTGCTTCACTGTTGGGACAGCTGCGCGAGCACAACCACCTATGCGAACATCCTATCGATCGCTTTGATACCTACCTCTACTCTGAAAAGGCGGACAGGACAATCCGCCTTCGCAGAGAGGGGGCAAGTCTTTTGGTGACTACCAAAGAACGCAACACCGAAGCAAGGATTGAAGTCAATCAGGAGTATGAGTTTAGCACAGATGCAACAGCTGAAGAGGAGCTTATACAATTCTTTTCGAGCCTTGAATATGCGGTGGTACTGACCAAACAGAAGGCAGGTTTTGGCTTTACAAGCAGTGCCACCGACTTGTTACCAGCGTTGCTCATCGAAGTCTGTGAAGTGGCACCCTTGGGTTGGTTCGTGGAGCTGGAGTACGTAGTAGCGGATGAGCGCGTTCTTGTGCACGCAAAACGAGGGCTCCTAGAAGCCCTCGATAGGTTGAAGATTGCACGCTCAGCTATCGAGAGCCGACCGTATGCGACACTGCTCTGCCAATAGGGTAGGCAGGCACATCCGCTATACTAAAAAGCTCGCGGTTAACTGCTTACTCCCCGGGGTATTTGAGGCCCCATTCTCCTCGAATTCCATCCATAATCTCCATCACTCGGATTATCTCACTGTGCGGCATCTGCTTCACTTCAATCGCTCCCTCCTGCAGGGCGAGGCGACATGCTTCCACCTGGTGCTCAAAGCCAGTGATGTACTGGAAGGGTTTGTAGGTCTCGATGAGGTTGTAGTCCCGATCGTAGACGTTGATCCCTTCACAGTGGTTGATGTTGATAAACTCAATATAGCCACGGGTACCAAAGATTACCGCAGTGCGGTTGCTCAGTGATTTGACCGATGAGTGGAGCATCGCAAGCTTGCCTCCGGCGAAGGTCATGGTAATCGAGTGGGAGTGGTCTACCCCGCTTTCCATCGGTAAAAAGGTGGAATCGATGGACTCGATTTGATTCCCTAGGACCATCAGGGCAAAGTTGATCGTATAGACGCCAAGGTCCAGCAGTGCTCCTCCAGAGAGCGCTGGATCGTAGATCCGTTGGACTTGTTCTACGGGGTAGCAGAGGTTTGCCGTCAGCCCGTGGACCTCTCCGATGACCCGACGCTCAAGGATCTGATCTAAGACGAGGCGCATCGGCAGATAGCGCGTCCAGATCGCTTCGGCGACCAGCAGGTTTTTGGACTGGCCAAACTCGATCACCTTTTTTGCTTGGTCGGCGTTGGTGGTGAAGGCCTTCTCACAGAGCACTGGCTTGCCGTGCTCCAAAGCGAGCATCATATGCTCGTAGTGATGGGAGTGTGGAGAAGCGACATAGATCAAATCCACCTTTGGGTCTGCAACCAGTTCTTCATAGGAACCGTAGGCGGTTTTGACCCCTTCGCTCTTGGCAAACTCCTCAGCTCGCTCCAGTGAGCGGGAGCCGATTGCGTACATCTCCACCCGCTTCATCTGATTGACTGTATAAGCCATCTTCTTGGCTATCTTACCCGCTCCAAGTATTCCTAGTCTCATGGATATCCCTCCTGTAGAAGCTCTTCAGTAGTATAGGGGCTTTTGGGGCACAAAGATAGAGGAAATTCTCAGACAAATCAGAGTTAATACGCTCAATCGCTCCGGTAGTGGGGCATCCAGAAGCTTCGGTTGAGCACCGGATCGTGGACTTGGTAGGCGTCAATCTGATAGACCGCCTGCAAGGTCTCTCTGCTGAAGACCTCCTCTGTTGCCCCAGCTCTATAGACAGCGCCCTCGCTGAGCATGATCGTGTACTCGCTATAGATCTGTGCTAAGAAGAGGTCATGCAGGACACAGATTACGGTATATCCATCGGAAGCCAAACGGGTCAGCTGGTCCATAATCGAACGTTGGTGCTTGACATCTAGGTGATTGACCGGCTCATCGAGCAAGAGCAGCTTGCCCCCCTGGGCGAGGGCGCGAGCGAGGTAGACTCGCTGTAGCTCCCCGCCGCTTAAGGTGGTGATCAAGGTCTCTGCCATATCGGTCAAACAGCAGGCGCTCAGCGCCTCCGCTACCGCTTCTGTATCATCGCCGTTGTGATGAGCGTAGCGACCCATCGCCACCGCCTCCTCTACGGTGAAGGCGTAGGTAGGTTGGGCGTGCTGGGGGACAAACCCCATCCCCTGGGCGAGGTGCTTCTGACGCATGCCACTGATATCATCGCCATCGAGGTAGATCACCCCCTTCTGGGGTTTTAACTCCTTGTAGAGGAGCTTCAGCAGGGTGGATTTTCCACTGCCGTTGGGTCCGGTGAGGGCGATGAACTTTCCGCTGGGGATCTTAAGATTCAGCGCATCAAAGAGCAGCGTATCGGTATAGCCTGCTGCGACCTGTTGGAGGGTGATCCTACTCATAGCGGTACCGCCCACTGCGCAAGAGGTAGAGAAAGAGGGGAACACCGAGCAAGCTGGTGATCACCCCAACTGGCAGCTCGCCACTGGGCAAGAGGATCCTAGCGAGGGTATCGCTGCCTAAGAGCAGAATCCCACCGAAGAGACTCGCTGCTGGCAGGAGTCTGCTGTGCTTCGGCCCGACAAGCAAGCGGCTGATATGCGGAGCCACCAGGCCGATGAACCCGATGACCCCAAAGAAGGAGACACAGATCGCTGTGGCGATGCTCGCAGGTAGCAACACCGCTAAGCGGACGCGGCGTACAGAGAGCCCGGAGGCTAACGCGCTCGCATCATCGAGGAGCAAGAGATCCAAGCTCCGATGTGAGAGGGCTAAGGGACTCATCACAAAGGCCGCCAAGAGTGCGAGCATTCGCACGTGGGTCCAGGTGGCGCTGCTGAAGCTCCCTAAGCTCCAGTAGAGGATCCGCTGATACTGCTCTTGGTTCATAAAGAGTAAGAGCGTCATCAGGGCACTGAGGATGTAGTTTAGGGCCACCCCGGTGAGCAGTAGGGTAGTAGTAGAGCCCCGCCGCGAGTAGGAGTGGGCGAGGATCAGCAAGGTGGTGAGTGTGGAGCCAAGCAGGGCCGCGATGGGAAAGCCGGTGAAGGCCGAAAGGCCTAAACTCAAGGC
>DASRNL010000065.1:0-4405 GCA_035647415.1 Sphaerochaeta sp.
GTGTGGGAGTGGAGGAGAAGGCATTCCATATCAGCGAGACGCTGCCGAGCGTCGATGTGATCGTTCCCTTGGTCTGTAGAGGTGAAATCTTTGGGTATATCCTCATGGGGTACGACCATAGCAAGACGATGATCAGCAAAATTGAAGAGGAAGCTTTGGAAATCCTTGCTACCCACTGTAGCTTAAGCTTGGAGAATGCGCTTGCCTTTGAGCGGCTGCGCCTCCAAGGGGATGAGCTTGCCATCACCAACGATAAGTTGGAAGCGATCTTCAATGGAATCGGCAGTCCGGTCTGCATGATCGATATCGGCTATACGATTCAGGAGGCTAACACCGCTGCGTTGCACTTAATGGGTAAGGAGCGCGAGCAGGTTATTGGAACTAAGTGTTATGAGTCGCTCTTTCAGGGCACCCGCCCCTGTGTCCACTGCTTGGGCCTCGACAGTGTCCACACCGGGGTGGTACGAGGAGTCGAAGCGGAGATGGATGATAAATACCTCTCCTTTGAGTTCCACTCCTTAGCAGCTGAGCAGCTCTTCATCGAGATTATCAGCGATATCACCGAGGATCGAAAGCTCCGCGATGAGCTGGTGCGTACCGAAAAAATGGCAGGAGTGGGAACGCTCGCTAGCGGTATCGCCCATGAGCTGAACAATCCCTTAGCGGGGATTGTGGGCACTGCTGAAATCATGCTCGATGATGCCAAAGATCCTCAGAGCAAAGAGTACCTCACCGATATCCTCACCTATGCTCAGAATGCTAGCAGTGTGATCAAGGAGCTGGCAATCTACAGCCACAAGGGCGAAGGGCTGAACAAGGAGCCTGTGGAGGTGATTCCGACCTTGGAGTTCGCTCTGCGCTTAGCCTTGCGCAGTGGCGACTACCACCTGATTGCCATCGAGCGCAACTACCATGCGCTGCCGACGATCGAAGCGAATGAAGCGGATCTGCAACAGCTCTTTTTGAACTTGATCGTCAACGCCTTCCAGGCGATGGGGCGCACTGGCATCCTCACCCTCACCTGTATCGAGGAGGAGGGGTTTGTTCAGGTGAAGATCGCCGACACTGGAGTAGGAATCCCCGCTGATCAAATTCACCAGATCTTCACCCCCTTCTACACGACAAAGGACCCTGGTCAAGGCACTGGTTTGGGACTTTCAAACTGCTATACCATCTCTGAGCGCCTCGGTGGGAGGATTCGTGTTGAGAGCGAAGAGGGCAGTGGTACGGAGTTTACCACCCTCTTCGTCGGCGATGAAGAGCAGCGGGAGGTAATCCGGTTCCGTCTTGTAAGCAAGACCAGCGATCTCGATGATGTCTTCTTTATCCAGCGCAAGGTTCTGGTGGGGGAGAAGGGATACCTCAATGAGACCATCCACCGCTCCGAAGATGAAGAGGCGATCCATATCCTCGCCTTCAAGGGCCTGCAGCCGGTAGGGACGGTGAGTTTGATGAGTAGCGAGCGCTTCTGGCCGCTGCCAATCGCCTCAGACTTTCCCATCGAGAAGATTCTGAAAACCGAAAGAAGCGCGGAGATTGCCCGCCTTGCAGTGCTGCCGCAGATGCGCAATACCAGCGCATCGATCGGCCTGATCATCCTCGTCTTCCTCTTGGCGCGAGCGCAAGGGGTAGAGGAGCTGGTCCTCGATGTCTTCAGCGATGATACGAAGACGATCCGTCTCTATCAGAAGTTTGGCTTCACCGAGGTGGGCTCCTACTGCAGTCCCTCAGCGGTGACGGTGATGGCTCTCTTGGGTAAGTCCACCTTGGAGACCAGCCAAGATCAACTGAAACACTTTGTCCGTCCGCTCTTCAGGCGCCTGCGCCCACTCTTTGACTTCGGTGAATACACCGATGCGGTCCACAGCGAAATGGACCGCATCCTCAGTGCTTTAGTACTCGATGGTGCAGCAGATTAGCGTTTCGTCCGTTCAGCGATCCGCTTCTGTTGGGTCTTTTCGATCGCGGTGACGATCTGCTCATAGCCGGTACACCTGCAGAGGTTGCCGGCGATCTGCCGGCGGATCTCATCCCGGGTTGCAGGCGTATCGCTTTGGAGGATTGGAATCGATGCCATGATGAAGCCAGGGGTACAGATACCACACTGCACCGCTCCCTCATCGATGAAGGCCTGTTGGATATCGCTGATCGCTCCCATCGGGTCGCTGAGACCTTCTAAGGTGAGAATCGTCTTACCCTCCGCCCAGATTGCTAAGTAGATGCAGCTGTTGAAGGGCAGCCCATCGATTAAGACGGTACACGCTCCACATTCGCCGACATCACAGCCGTGCTTGATGGAGTCCAAGCCAGCACCACCGCGCAGCATATCCGAGAGCGAGTAGCGTACATCGATCAAGAAGGTGCGCTCGACACCATTTACCGTACATCGTATCTCTTTATTCGCCATCGATCTCTCCTTTTGCGCGCTCTATTGCTGTTTTGGTTGTCCTGCGTGCGAGCTCTTTGATCAACTGTAAGCGGAACTCTTTGCTCGCTCGCCAGCTGGTGCGCGGGCTCACATCCCCCAGCGCGGCTCTTGCCACTGCATCGAGGAGCGTAGCGTCTACCGCAGCACCCTGTGCAGCGGCTTCTGCTTGTGGTGAGCGGATGGGAATCGGGGCAGCAACCCCGAAGGCGATCCTCAGGCGCTCAACCTTCTGTTTGTCTTTCGAGAGGGTGACATTCACCGCACACCCTAAGGTGGCGATATCCATCGCCTTGCGCTTTGCATACTTGGTGTAGGCGCCGAAGGTGTTCTCGTAGCTTCCCTTGGCGATGCGAATCCCAGTCAGTAGTTCATCGGCAGCGAGGTCGACTCTCCCTGGTCCGAGGTTGAAGTCCAGATAGGGGAGGGTGCGGGTACCACGGGTGCTGACTATCTCCAAGGTAGCATCGTAGATCTTCAAGGTGGTAGCGCTATCAGCGCTGGTCACCCCGTTACAGATATTACCCCCGATGGTGCCGATGTTGCGAATCTGCGGCCCGCCGATCTGATTCACCGCCTCTGCGAGGCATGGCAGATGTTCTTTGATAATCGGATGCTCGGCGACCTCGGTGAAGCTGGTGAGCGGACGGATGAGGATACTCCCATCCTCTTCGATACAGATTCCCCTCAGCTCATCAAGGCCATAGATCGAAATCAAGTCGCAGCCGGCGAGCTTGCCCTCGCGGATCTTAATCAGGATATCGCTGCCCCCCGCCAAGAGGAGTGCCTCAGGGTGAGCTGCCTTCATCGCTACTGCCTCTTGGATCGTTGCCGGTTCATAGAGGGTGTTAAAATTATACATATCGTCCTTCCTTACTCGGTGATGAGCCCTGCATCCGTAAAGGCTTCAAAGAGCCGCTGAGGATTAAGAGGGTTGGCGTTGATCGCAACGCCAGTGGCGTTGAGGACTGCATTGCGTACAGCCGGGGCGACTGGGATCGTCGGCGGCTCCCCAAGGGCTTTGTTGCCATAGGGGCCGGTGGGATCGATCGCCTCCACGAAGTCGCCTTTGAGATCCGGGGTATCGAGGGCAGTCATCAGTTTATAGTCCAGCAGGTTGTCGTTGAGCATCCGCCCGGTCTTCGGATCAAACTTATGGTACTCATAGAGTGCGTACCCCAATCCCATACTCATCCCCCCGTGGACCTGCCCTAAGGCGGTCTGGCGGTTGAGAATTCTCCCTGAGTCGTGGATGTTGATGATATCGACAATCCGTACCTCACAGAGGGGGATGTCGACCTCCACCTCGACAAAACAGGTACCAAAGGCGTAGGTGTTGTCGGTGCAGTGGTGACTCTCCTCGGCGGCGATGTGGGTCGAGTACTTCAAGGAGTAGCACGACTCTAAGGCGACCGTCTCCACGCTGATCAACATCTGATCCTGGCCCTTATGGACGACCATATTGTCCTGGATATCCAAATCCCATGGATCTTTGTCGAGCATGAAGCCTGCGTACTCTACGATCTTGCGCTTCATACTCTCGGCGGTCTTCTTCACCGCCATCCCACTGACGTAGGATTGGCGGCTTCCATACGCCCCGCTATCCCAGGGGGTGATGTCGGTATCCTGACGGCTGACGACATGGATCTTATCCAAGGTGACTCCGACGGTCTCTGCAGCCATCATGGCGAAGACTGTATCGGCCCCTTGGCCGATCTCAGTAGCTCCCATCTGCAGCTGCATCGATCCATCCTGGTTGAGGAGCATCCGCACCGCTGCGGTCTCCAAGTTGATCGGGTAGACCCCGCTCTTATAGCAGAAGATCGACATCCCCACCCCACGGCGGATCCTTCCAGTCTGCTTGGCATACTCAGCTCGCTTGCGATCGTAGTCGAGGTAGGCGACCCCGCGGTCGATACACTCCGCTAAGCCGGTGGAGTGACAGGTGATCGTAGTCGGACCATCCACATACCCTAAGGG
>DASRNL010000066.1:0-5498 GCA_035647415.1 Sphaerochaeta sp.
ACAACCTTCAGATTGACGGACCCATTGATGAGGTTTGCTCTCCTTATCCTATCGACAAGAAGTTTGAAGCATTCAACTTCCATGTAATCAACTGCAGCGCACATGACTTTGATGAACTCAGAGCTGCCTTTAAGGAAGCAAGAGAGACCAAGGGCATGCCCACCTGTATCGTATTCCACAGCATCAAGGGCAAGGGAGTCTCCTTCATGGAGGATAAGGCGGAATGGCATGGTGCTCTTCCAAAGGGAGATCAGATAGAGATGGCATACAAGGAATTGAGAGGAGACTCCAATGGCTGATAAAAGAGCAACAAGACAGGGATTGTATCATGGACTGGTTGAATTAGGGAAAAAGCACCCTGAAATACTCGCTGTCGATGCGGACTTGGCCCAGACGACAGGAGCCTATGAGTTCTATAAGGTGTTCCCTGAGCGGTATATCAACTGCGGCATTGCGGAACAGAACCTTATCGGTATGTCTGCAGGTCTTGCCCGGGTAGGGTTTGTTCCCTTCTGTAGCTCCATGGCAGTCTTTGCGATTGGCCGTGGATTTGAAATTATCCGAAACTCAGTCGCCTATGCAAAGCTAAACGTGAAGGTGGTCGGCAGCCATGGCGGGATAACCGCAGCTGGAGATGGAGGCACCCACCAGGCGATTGAGGACTTCTCAGCGATGAAAGGCATCCCTGAGATGGCCATTCTTTCCCCGTGTGACTATAACCAAGCATTTCTGCTCGCAAAGCTCGCTTACGAGTATGATGGACCGATGTATATCCGTACCTCGCGAGAGCCTACAGAGAATATCACGACCCAAGAGGATGTGATCGAGCTGGGAAAAGCACAAGAGCTACGAACTGGGGATGATCTGTGTATTGTCGCCACTGGGATGATGAGTGTGCTTGCCACCCGCGCTGCTACAGCGCTCAGTGAAAAAGGTGTCGAAGCGACAATTTTGAATATACACACCCTTAAGCCTTTCGACAGTGATGCAATAATCGCTGCTGCTCGCTCCTGTGGAGGACGGGTGCTCGTCTGTGAAGAGGCGAACATCATCGGTGGTCTCGGGGAGAGTGTGGCTCGAGCGTTAGTTGAGGAGGACGGAATTATCTTTGGTCAGGTTGGTGTAAATGATCGATTTGGTCAGTCTGGTTTGACCGAAGAGCTCTTAGAAGCGTATGGCATAACCAGTGAAAATATAGAGCGAAATGCTCTGGCGCTTATGCAACGATAAGGAGCGGCTTTGATGCGCATCGTAGGTGTTGGACACAGCTGTTTTGATTATATTTGCTCAATCCGAGAGTACCCGAAGGAGGATGGGTCTACCCGAATTACAGCTATCACCTACCAAGGAGGGGGGGCGGTTGCCACCGCGTTGGTGGCAGCAAGCCGCTTAGGATATGCAAGCGCATATATCGGTGTAGCGGGATTTGACTCGGTCACCGATTCTATCGTCTCGCTCTTTGCTTCTGATGGAGTGTCCACAGAGTACCTAGAGCGACTTGAATCGGTGAATGGCTTACAGTCGTTTGTGATGGTGGATCAGAGGACCGGAAGCCGCACCAAGTTCCCTGAACTCGATCAGACCCCTCCGATTGTGTGGAATCAGCGGCTGAAAGCTGCAGTTGCAGCAGCCGACCTCATCCACCTCGATGGGACACACTATGAGAATGCCCTTGCAGCTGCAAAGCTCGCCAAAGAGGTGCAGACGACCATCTCCTTAGATGGTTGCACTGTGCAGCCAGAGCAAGAGAAGAATCGAGCCCTCGCTTCGTTGGCTGATATTTTGATTATGAACAGCCGCTACCCGCTGATCGTCTCTGGCAAAGCAACCCACCGAGAAGCGTTGCTCGAGATCGCCCAGTGGGGACCAGAGATTGTGATGTGTACCTTAGGATCTGATGGGGTGTTAGCGGTCATCGATGGGGAGGTTGTTCCTTTTAAGAGCTATACCGTGGACGTCGTCGACACCACCGGTGCCGGGGATGTCTTCCATGGTGCATTTATGGTCGGCTACCTCGATAGAATGGAGCTAGCGGAGAATATTCGATTTGCCAGTGCGGTTGCAGCGCTGAAGTGTACGAAGCAAGGAGGCAGAGAAGGTATTCCTAGTAAGGAGGCTGCGTTTACCTTGATGAGAGAACAGGTGTGAATCGATCACACTAAAAATAAAGGAGAAAGAAGATGAAAAAAGTATGGATCGTTTTTCTTGTCGCCATTTTGACCATGGGTGCAGTGTTTGCACAAGGGGCAAAAGAGGCTGAAGGTTCAGGAAGGCTGATTCTGTATACCACCGTTGCGGACGCACAGTACGATATTACCATCGATGCGTTCAATAAGCTGTATCCGGATATCAAGGTATACTATACCTACGGAGGAGCTGGTGAGTGTAAGGCACGGATCAAAGCTGAATCGGCAAACCCACAGGCTGACGCCATGTATGGTGGACTGCAGTATGCAGACCTCGCGGAGTATGGACAGTACTTTGAGTCCTATGTCTCCAAACACGACCATGCAGTACAGCCAGGATTTGAGAACACCACCGGAAAGTTCTCTTTCCACGACTCACAGATTCCCTGTCTGGTAGTCAACACCGAGCTGGAAAAAGAGCTGGGAGTGAAAGTCACCGGATGGAATTCGTTGCTAGATCCTCGACTGAAGGGTAAAGTAGCAACCGCTGACCCAACTGCAAGTTCCTCCGCTTGGAACAACCTGCAGTGTATTCTCACCGACTTCGGTGGATGGGACAGCGATGCGGCGTGGGACTATATTGCAAAGCTGATGCAAAATGGTCTGGTGGTAGTCAGTTCCTCTTCAACCCCTGCGAAGGCAGCCTTCGCCGGTGAGTATGTAGTTGGACTCTCCTATGAGCCATTGGTAATTCAGTTGCTCGAAGGTGGTTCTACCGGTGCTCACATGGTCTATTGGGAAGAAGGAACAACCTCAGTTGGGTTTGCTTCTGCGATCATCAAGGGAGCTAAAAACCTTGACAATGCGAAGCTCTTCATGGACTTCTTGCAGAGCCAGGAAGGACAGCAGTGCTACCTCGACAGCGGTGCACGCCCGGTCACGACCTATCCAATGGTCGGCGGAAGTGAGTACATGGTCGATCTGAACACCATCAATGTGAAGATCGCTGACACTGAAGCTTTGGCAAACAACAAAGCAGCCATAAGTGAAAAGTGGAACGCCTATTGGGCTATGTACGGTAATAGATAATTACCCTTCCATCGGTTAATTCATTGCTCTGCCCAGAAAACTGGGCAGAGCCTACTATCGGAGAAAATATGCAAGTTGGAATCAAAATTATTAATGCCCATAAGAAGTATGGGTCTTTCGTCGCAATCCCAGATCTGTCTTTAAAGATTAATCATGGAGAGTTCTTCACCCTGCTAGGACCCTCAGGATGTGGCAAAACCACCCTGTTGCGGATGATTGCGGGCTTTAACACCATCGAAGGAGGAGACTTTTACTTTGGTGAGAACCGCATTAACGACCTTGATCCAGCGAAGCGAAACATCGGGATGGTCTTCCAAAACTACGCTATTTTCCCCCATTTGACGGTGAGAAAGAACGTCGAATTTGGGCTGCATAATAGAAGGATGCCCAAGGATGAAATTCGCAGGCAAGCGGAAAAGTTTATGGCATTGATGAAAATCGATGAGTACGCTGATCGTTCACCCGATAAGCTTTCAGGGGGTCAGCAACAGCGAGTAGCCCTCGCTCGAGCACTCGCCATTGAACCAGATGTCCTCTTGATGGACGAGCCGCTCTCCAACCTCGATGCCAAGCTGCGGGTGGAGATGCGTTCAGTTATTAAAGAAATTCAAAACCGCTTGAAGATCACCACTGTCTATGTCACCCATGACCAAGAGGAGGCGATGGCAATCTCCGACCGGATCGCTGTGATGCACGAAGGGGTGATTCAGCAGATAGGCACACCAAAAGCGCTCTATCAGCGTCCGCAGAACCACTTTGTTGCAACCTTCATCGGGCGAACAAATACGATGAAAGCAGAGTACGTCAACACCAAAGAGTTTGTTGGGCTGCGTTTTGAAGATGGCTTTATGATTGCGATGGATAATTTAAAAGAGGGCAAAAGTGGCAGTGAAGTCCTCGTTTCGATCCGCCCTGAAGAGCTGGTGATTTTAGGGGATTCGAGCAAGAACACTGATAAGGATGGACTGACTGCAACTATCCTCTTTAGCACCTTCTTAGGGTTGAACACCCACTATATCGTGGAGCTCAGCAATGGGATGCAGGCTGAGATTATTCAAGAGTCTCAGATTGATGAAATTATTGAAAACGGGACGGTGATTAAACTCGGTGTCAAGGCGGAGAAGATTAATGCCTTTACTGCTGATGGTTCAGAATCGCTGATTGTTTAGAGGAGGCATGCCAGTGAAACGCACAAATGAATTTGATTTTTGGGTAACCGTTAGCCTCTTCATCTTTGCCCTCTACATGCTCTTTATGGTCTACCCGCTCTTTATGGTCATCTCCAAGTCGGTAGTCTCCGCTGAGACAGGAAAGTTTACTCTCAAGTACTTCAAGCAGTTCTTCAGCCAACAGTACTACTACATGACCCTCACCAACAGCTTTAAGGTTGCGCTCTCGGTCTCCATTGTATCGCTGGCGATTGGGATTCCTTTGGCGTATCTGTATAATATGTACGAAACCAAGGGAGCTAAAACCTTGCAGATGCTCATCATTCTCAGCAGCATGTCCGCCCCGTTCATCGGTGCCTACGCATGGATCTTGTTGCTCGGCAGGGCAGGGGTAATCACCAAGTTTCTCAAGGCGACCTTTGGCATCAGTGTGCCTACCATCTATGGTTTTCCAGGCATTGTGTTGGTGCTCTCATTGAAGTTATTCCCCCTGGTATTTCTCTATGTCTCCGGGGCGTTAAAAAACCTTGATAACTCCCTGCTTGAGGCATCACAGGGGATGGGGCGCAGTGGATTCAAACGCTTCGCGACGGTGGTCTTGCCGCTCTGTATGCCGTCGATCCTCGCAGCTGCTTTGATGGTCTTTATGCGAGCTCTTGCCGATTTTGGCACTCCGTTGATGATCGGAGAGGGGTATATGACCTTCCCGGTTATCATCTACAACCAGTTTGTCGGAGAGGTAGGTACCAACCAAAACTTTGCCGCCTCAATCAGCGTTATCGCGATCATCATCACGATGATATTCTTTCTGGTGCAGAAGTACATGTCTACCCGCCATAGCTTCTCTATCAGTGCGATGAATCCGATTGAACGGAAGAAACCCACTGCTATAGGCTCCTTCTTCATACACCTCTTTGCCTATGGGGTTGTCGCTTGCTCACTGCTCCCGCAGCTCTATTTAGTCTACCTCTCATTCAGAAAGACCTCCAGCGCAGGGATTGTCTTCCTCAAGGGATATTCACTGAAGAGCTACCAGCAGGTCTTCAGCAATATGGGAGGAACGATTTGGAACACGATTCGGATCTGTGGCATGGCGCTGATTGTCATTGTATTC
>DASRNL010000067.1:0-3794 GCA_035647415.1 Sphaerochaeta sp.
ACCTGCTTTAAGGCTCGCACTTCATCTTTGAGTGAAGGGCGGAAGGAGTAGATACCTTGGTGCAAGGAGAAGTCCACCGCCATCTGCTTTTCCATCGCACGGATCCGCTCCTCTGCGGCATAGGCGAGGCCACGCTTTGGATCATCGTCAACAAAGTCGATGACAGTCGTCACCCCTCCGCTGGCTGCCGCCCGGCTGCCTTCGGCAAAGGAGTCTGCGGTAATCGTCCCTCTGCTCTCAAGATGATAATGGGTATGTGCGTCGATAACTCCAGGGAGGATGCACATCCCTTCTGCGTTGATTATCTCGGTCCCCTCGGGCACCGATTGTTCAGAAATTTCAGCGGCGATGTGGGTGATAATGCCATCCTCAACAAGGATGTCTGCATGCCGAGTCCACTCCGTATCTACAAGTAAACCATTTTGAATTAAAAGTCTGCTCATAGGGATACGATACCCCACTTTTGAGCAGACTGCAAAGCAAAAGGGCCTCCTAGTAGCGCAGATCCGGTTCCTTCACCGCCTTGACCTCATCCAGCCGTCCGACGGTGCACCGATGGGGGGTTGTTTTGATGTATTCAGGGTCCTGTTTTGCCCGCTGAACAATCTCAGCAAACGCGGCAGCAAAGTGATCGAGGTTCTCTACACTTTCACTCTCGGTAGGCTCGAACATCATCGCCTCCTCCACCAACAGGGGGAAGTAGACTGTCGGTGGGTGGTACCCGGCATCGATCAATGCCTTTGCCAGATCCTTGGCACTCACCCCGTAGCGTTCCTTCAGTTCCTTTGCGCTGATGACAAACTCATGCATACACCGCTTCCCGTAGGGGATTTCCAGGTGTTCGCTGAGCTTTGCTGCAAGGTAGTTGGCATTGAGCACCGCATGGCGGCTCGCTGCCTTGATCCCCTGATTCCCCATCCGCAGGATATAGACATAGGCTTTTAAGGCCACTAAAAAGTTTCCCCAGAAGGTGCTCACCTTGCCGATCGACTCCTCGTCATCCCACTCATAGGTGTAGAAACCGCTATCGTTGAGGACGATATCAGGCTTGGGTAAGAAGGGTCTGAGCAGGTCGTTTACCATCACCGGGCCACTGCCTGGTCCACCGCCGCCGTGGGGGGTGGAGAAGGTCTTGTGGAGGTTGAGGTGGATCACATCAAAGCCCATATCCCCTGGGGTTGCCACCCCCATAATCGCATTCATGTTCGCCCCGTCGTAGTAGAGCAGTCCGCCGGCATCGTGGACCAGTTCGCTGATCTCCAGGATATCCTTCTCAAAGAGTCCGAGGGTGTTGGGGTTGGTGAGCATCAACGCTGCTACCGTATCATCGAGCTTGCTCTTAAGGTCTTCGACATCGACAAGCCCTTCGCTGTTGCTGGCGACCTCAACGACATCAAAGCCGTTGACCGCAGCGCTTGCTGGGTTGGTGCCGTGGGCGCTGACGGGAATCAGGACCTTGGTCCGTTGGGTCTGTTCTGCTGCCAAGAAGTAGGCGCGGATCATCTTCAGTCCAGCGTACTCCCCGTGTGCCCCTGCGCACGGCTGCAGGCTCCCCCAGCTCATCCCGGTGATCGAAGAGAGGTCCTCCAGAAGATTGTACATCACACTGAGGCACCCCTGCACCGTGTTGATATCCTGCAGGGGATGGATCTGGGTGAACTGCTCCATCTGAGCGATGTGTTCGCTGAGCTTGGGGTTGTACTTCATCGTACAGGAGCCCAAGGGGTACATCCCATTGTCCACCCCATGCACGAGGTTCGAAAGACGGGTGAAGTGGCGTACCACATCCAGCTCCCCTACCTCAGGCAGTCGCGCCTTACGCTCACGCTTCAGCTCATCTGGAAAGGGGGTGAGCACCTCATCGAAGCCCCGAGGTAGATCTAGGGGGGGATAACAGTAGGCTTTACGACCACGCTTAGAACGATCTAGTAACAACGGCTCACTCACTTCAGTACCCTCCGTGCTGCGGCAAGATAGGTCTCCAGCTCTTCACGGCTCCGTTTCTCGGTCACCGCTACCAAGAGCACCAGCTCATCGCTGCTCTTGCGGGTCAGCGATGAGAGGCGCACCCCGGCGAAGATCCCCTCGTTTCTCAATTCCTGCATGAACTTACGCATGCGCTTTGCATCTGAGAAGACGATGGGAAACTCGCACCAAAAGGGTGCATCCCAGGCGAGCTGTATTCCAGAGAGCTGGCTGAGGTGATGGGCAAGGTAGTGGGCTTTTGCGTAGCTCTGCTCAGCAGCCTCTACCATCCCACCCCAGCCAAGGCTCGAGAGGTGGATGGTGGTCATCAAAGCAGAGTGGGCTTGGTTGGAGCAGATATTGCTCGTTGCCCGCTCGCGCCTGATATGCTGCTCCCGTGCTTGCAGGGTCAGCGTATAGCCACGCCGTCCCTCACTGTCGACCGTCGCCCCCACCACCCGGCCGGGGATCCGGCGCATCAAGGCTTTGGTGACGGCGATATAGCCGCAGCTCGGTCCGCCGAAGGCCAAAGGAAGGCCCAGCGGCTGGGTATCCCCGATAGCGATATCAGCGCCCCACTCCGCTGGACTCTTCTGCAGTGCCAACGAGAGCGGATCAGCGCTGATGGTAAAGAGCGCCTTATGTTCAACCAGTAACGCTGCTACATCGGCATAGGATTCTAAGAAACCATAGCGGTTGGGGGTCTGGACGATCAGACCGGCGACCTCTGGGCTGAGGTGTGCTTCAAGGGCACGTAAGTCGGTCCGCCCTTCGTGTTCAGGGACCAGCACAATCTCAACATCGGTCCCCAGCGTCCAGGTGTTTAAGACTCTCAGCACAAAGGGGTGGATCGTCTCGCTGACGAGCACTCTTGTGGAGCCACGCTTGGCGCTGAGCATTATGTTCGCTGCTTCCACCGCTGCATTCGCCCCATCGTAGAGCGATGCATTGGAGACATCCAAACCGGTGATCTCACAGATCATCGACTGAAACTCGTAGATCGCCTGCAGGAGCCCCTGGCTCATCTCCGCCTGGTATGGGGTGTAGGCGGTGACAAAGGAGGGCAACGAGGAGAGGGACTGGACGGTGGCGGGGATGATATGGTCGTAGCAGCCAGCTCCGAGGAAGGAGATGCCGCGGATATTACGCTGGGCGATCGAGTCGATCAGTCGCTGTACCTCATCCTCGGTCCGCCCGTGGCTGATCGGCACCGAGTCTTCGAGCAAGAGATCTGCTCCCATCGCTGCAAAGAGCTCATCAAGGCTCTTTACTCCAATCGCCTCAAGCATGTCACGGCGATCCTCATCGGTATGAGGGATATAGGGATAAATCATGGGTACCTCCAGGTACTATAGAGAAGCATGCCGCCCGAAGGCGGCACGGTGTCTTTATCGTTTATAAGGTAGCGATAAAGGCTTCATACTCAGCGGCAGAGAGCAGTCCATCGTATTGGCTGCTCTCAAAGCCGGTAAGTACGTATAGGTGGTTCGCGTAGCTGTCTTCGTTGATCAGTTCAGGCGATCCTTCGAGCGCCTCGTTGACTGACTCGACGACCCCCTCGATAGGATTGATAATCGGGCTCGCCGCCTTCACGCTCTCGACAGTGGAGATCTCCTCCCCCTGTTCATAGCGCTCCCCGACGGGGGGCAGCTCGACGTAGACGACCTCTCCGAGCTCCGACTGTGCATAATCGGTGATGCCAACAAAGGCATGATCGCCTTCAATTCGAACCCATTCATGGTCTTTGCTATAGCGCAAACTTTCAACAATCTTACTCATGTAGACCTCCTCCAACCATCGATAATGCTATCACTTGCTCCGTGTAATGT
>DASRNL010000068.1:0-4180 GCA_035647415.1 Sphaerochaeta sp.
GACGATTAGTGCTCTGGAAAACAATCCTGAAACCGTTTCGATTATCAGCCTGCTCAAGCTCGTTTCAGCCTTGGACATGGAGTTGATCATCCAGCCGAAGATCCGTAAACAACAAGGAGAGTGGTAAGCGATGAACATGCGCTCACTCTCTGTGTGGCAGAATGGGATACGGGTAGGCACGTGGTCGGTCTTGCCATCATCGCAGCATCTATTCTCCTACGATGAGGCATGGATTTCTTCACCTCAGAGCCGGCCTATCTCCCTCTCCATGCCGATAACGAGTACAAACGAACCCTATCGAGGCGAGCGGGTACTCTCGTTCTTCAACAACCTGCTCCCTGATTCAGAGAACATTAGGGGGCGTATCAAGAACCGCTACCATCTCCGCTCGGATTCCCCGTTCGACCTGCTTGCCCAGATCGGCCGCGATTGCGTAGGAGCAATCCAGCTAGTACCTCCCGACGAAGAACCTGCTCCGCTTTGTATCGAAGGAAAAGCTCTGGGTGAGTCCGAAGTTGCGGCCTTGCTCAGATCTGTAGTCAATCCAGGTTCTTCGATTGCACGCGAGGAGGAAGAGTTCCGTCTGTCTCTTGCAGGAGCGCAAGAAAAGACTGCCTTATTGTTTCATGACGGAACGTGGCACATTCCACTTGGCGCTACGCCTACAACTCATATCATGAAACTCCCGATGGGAATGTTTGGCCCATTTGGTGTCAATCTCGATACTTCCATTGAGAATGAGTGGTTGTGTTCCCTCATCGGGAAGGAATTAGGCCTTCAGACAGCGCATTCCACGCTCCGCCGCTTCGAAGACCAGCATGTCCTCATCGTCGAGCGCTTTGACCGTCGCTATGCACCCGATGGCTCTCACATCCTTCGCCTCCCCCAGGAGGACTTCTGCCAAGCGACCGGCACCTCACCAGATCTCAAGTATGAGAGCGATGGGGGGCCGACGATGGCTACCATCATGAACATCTTACTCGGTTCCTCCAATGCCATTGAAGATCGTGAACACTTCTTCCGTAGCCAGATTCTCTTCTATCTGCTCGCAGCGCCTGACGGACATGCAAAAAACTTCTCACTTTTCATAGAGCGCGGTGGTCGCTTCCACCTCACTCCACTCTACGATGTCATCAGCGCCTACCCCTTCCTCGGCAAAGGAGCCTCACAAATCGCACCGCAGAAGCTGACGATGGCAATGAGCTTCACCACCGAGAAGAAACACTACAAATGGAACAACATTGCCCCTCACCACCTCATCGATGCCGGTAAGCGCCTCGGCCTTGCCGATTCAACAGAACCGCTCCTTTTCACTATGGTCGACACGGTTCCACACGCCTTGGAACGCATCAACGCTGCCCTGCCTGCCGACTTTCCCACTGAGGTCTCCTCCCCTATCCTCGAAGGGGTTTACCGACAGTATCGCCTTCTGTTGAAGGGGTAAAGACTCTTTTGGGGCAATTGCCATTTCACATTCCTTGGAGTAGTATGACCATACTTTGCAACTGCATCGATAAGGATTATATGATGAGTGAAGAACTGTTTAGCCAACGGACTACAACCTGTGGTGCCCTCACCAAAGCCGATGATGGAGCACGCGTCGTCCTCAATGGATGGGTCCACCGCAACCGCAACCACGGTTCGGTACATTTTATCAACCTCCGAGACCGCTATGGGATCACCCAGGTGGTGGTCGACGACGATGCCCCCGCTGAACTGGCTGCCCTAGCTGATTCACTGCGCCTTGAGTACTGTATCGCGGTCACCGGAGTTGTCCGCAGGCGCCCTGATTCGATGATCAACGCTGAGATGTCCACCGGTGAGATCGAGGTAAAGGCAGAGAAGATTGAGATCCTCTCCCGCTGTGCACCGCTGCCCTTCCAGATTGAGGAGACCACCCAGGCACGGGAGGAGCTACGGTTGAAGTACCGCTACCTCGATCTGCGCTCCAAGGGGATGCAGGACCGCATGCGCCTACGCCACGACTTCATCCTCTCGATGCGAAACTTCCTCGCCTCGCGGGACTTCTATGAGATTGAGACCCCGACGATGATCCGCAGCACCCCTGAGGGAGCGCGGGACTTCCTCGTCCCCAGCCGCCACTACCCAGGCAAGTTCTACGCCCTGCCACAGAGCCCGCAGCTCTTCAAGCAGATCCTCATGGTCGGTGGGATGGATAAGTACTTCCAGGTCGCCCGCTGCTACCGCGACGAGGATGCCCGAGGGGACCGACAGCTGGAGTTCACCCAGCTCGACCTGGAGATGAGCTTTGTCACCCGTGAGGATATCCTCGCCTTGATGGAGGAGCTCTTTGTACACGTCTTCAAAGAGGTGATGGACTACGATCTGCCTGCCAACTTCCGCCGACTCACCTACGAGGATGCGATGAACACCTACGGCAGCGATAAGCCGGATTTACGCTTCGACCTGCCCTTGGTCGATTTTGCAGATATCGCCTTAAAGAGCTCCTTCACCACCTTCAAGCAGATCGCCGAAGCAGGGGGTACGATCAAGGCGATCGTCGCCCCAGCGAGCGAGGAGGTCGCCTTCAGCCGCAAGTACATCACCTCCTTGGAGGATGCAGCGAAGGTCTATGGAGCCCAAGGGCTCGCCTGGATGAAGGTAGAAAACGGCAGCCTTAGCGGAGGGATCTCCAAGTTCTTCGAGGACCAAGAGGAGCAGGTGCTCCAGCGCACCCAGGCCGGAGAAGGAGATATGATCCTCTTTGTCGCCCACCAGAGCTGGAGGCGCTGCTGTGCAAGCCTCAGTGCGGTACGCAACAAGCTCGGTCGTGACCTTATGCTGATCAAGCCAGGCTTTGAGTTCGCTTGGATTATCGACTTCCCCCTCTTTGAAGCGGATGAAGAGAGCGGCGGATGGACCGCAGCTCACCATATGTTCAGCATGCCGCAGCAGCAGTACCTCGACACCTTGGAGAGCGATCCAGCGAGCGTGAAGGGGGACCTCTACGACCTGGTGCTCAACGGATATGAGGTCGCCAGCGGCTCGATCCGTATCCACGATGTGGAGCTGCAGAAGCGGATCTTCCGGATCTGTGGCATCGACGATGCAGAGGCAGAGGAGCGCTTCGGCTTCCTCTTGGAAGCCTTCCGCTACTCCCCACCACCGCATGGTGGTATCGCCCCTGGAATCGATCGGATGGTGATGGTTTTGGCCGAACAGAGTTCGATCCATGAGGTGATCGCCTTTCCGAAGAACACCGCTGCGATCAGTCCGATGGACAACGCCCCGAGCGAGGTAGACCCCAAGCAGCTTGAGGAGCTCCACCTCTCGGTCATCTACCCCCCAGAGAAGGAGCAAGAGTGATCGGACTGCAGTCGGTCACCGAAAGATGAAGAAGCAACTCGCCCTTCGCGTTTCCCAGTTCAATGTCGCAATCAATGCCCTCTTGGCGGTCGTAAAGATCGCCATCGGTGTGCTCGCCCACTCCACCGCCCTCTTCAACGATGGGATCAACAACGCCGGCGATGTCGTCAGCTCGGTGATCGCTACCGTCGGCATCTCCGCTGGCTCGAAGGCCAGCGATGAGGAGCACCAGTATGGGCATGAGCGTCTGGAGTGTGTGGCAGCGATCCTCCTCTCTGGGATCATCATGCTGGTGGGGGTCTTCCTCTTCGCCGAGGGGGTCAGCACCATCGTCGGGGGAACCTATCGGAATAAGCAGACACCTGGGGCAATCACCGTCACTATCGCAATCATCTCGATCATCATCAAACAGGTGATGGTCTTCTTCTCCCGCTGGGCGGCAAAACGGGGGGAGTCGCCCGCCCTGGAAGCCTCGGCGTGGGATAGTCAAAGCGATGTGCTGGCTACCTCTGCTGGGTTGGTGGGAATCCTCTTCTCCCGAGCAGGGTACCCGGTCGCCGACTCGATCGGGGCGATCATCATCGCCCTCTTCATCTTCCATGTCGGACTGACTGTCTTCAAAGAAGGGACCGATCAGATGGTCGACCGCGCCTGTGACCCAGAGATGGTCGAAGCTATCCGAGAGACAATAATCGCCCAAGAGGGAGTGTTACGAATCGATGTGCTACGGAGCCGCACCTTCGCCACCCGTTGCTATGTCGATGTGGAGATCTCTGCAGATGCAAAACAGAGCCTCGTCGAAGCTCATGCGATCGCCGAGCGAGTCCACGATGTTATCGAAACAACGTTCCCT
>DASRNL010000069.1:0-2371 GCA_035647415.1 Sphaerochaeta sp.
AAGTGTGAGAGCTGCTCCTGCATCTGGTCAGCGTACCCCTCATCCCGTTTCATTCGATAGACCGCATCTTCGATCTCCATCTCACTGTTGTTGAACATTTCTCGGTAACGGGTGAGCATATTACATGCGAGGTTTGCCATCTTTTGGATCTCATCACGGATGGCAAGCATGTAGATTTCAGGGCTGTCGATGAAAATACCACCGATGTACTTGAAGTGGTAGGTTCCTTCATCATATTCGGCCTTGGCAGGCACCAAACGCTTGATGAACGCAGCGTACTGACGGACGAAGGGGAAGAAGAGGACGGTGTTGATGACGTTGAATACCGAGTGGAACATGGCCAAGAAAAGGGGAAGCTGGGTTGAAAGCGCTGTTCCTGAAAGTTTGTAGATGTTGCCTGGAGTGATCCAATTGACAAATTCAAGCAGGGGATGGAAGAAAACCAAGGCGATGACGCTGCCCACCACGTTGAAAATGATGTGAGCCCATGCTGCTCGTTTTGCCGTGGTGCTGGTTCCGATCGAAGCTAGATAGGCGGTGATGGTGGTACCGATGTTTGAGCCAAGAATGAGAGCTGCAGCCGCAGTGACTCCCAGCCAACCGTTGTACGCCATCGTGAGGGTCATGGCCATGGCAGCTGAGGAGGATTGCACGATGATGGTGACCAACGTGCCCAAGAGAATACACAAAAGGTTCATCCACAGGGTGTCGCTGTTGAACGTGGAAAGGAAGGCGAGTGCATCCACATTGCCGGTGATATCGGGCATTGAGTGGGACATGAAGTTCAGCCCGAGAAAAAGAATGCCGAAACCAAGAAGCACATCCGCTGCGTCACGGGTCTTGCTTTTCTTGCTGAACATCATCGGGGCTGCAAAGGCGATCGAAACAAGGGCCAGAATGGTGATATCCACTTTGAAGCCCAAAAGGGCAACCAGCCATCCGGTGAAGGTGGTTCCGATGTTTGCACCGAGAATCACACCGATGGCTTGGGTAAGGCCCATCAGCCCTCCGTTTACGAAGCTGACAACCATGACGGTTGTTGCAGAGGAGCTTTGAACGAGGATGGTAATAATAATTCCGGTGACAATCGAAATCGCCCGGTTCTTGGTCATCAGGCGAAGCACTGCCTTCATTCTATTGCCTGCGGATTTCTGTAGCCCTTCACTGAGAAGCTTCATGCCAAAGAGAAAGAGCCCGAGGCTACCTACTACTTGCAGTAGGCCTAAAATCATATTCATATGGCACTACGATACCAACTTTCAGCGAGCTGGTAAAGTAGGGGGGAGTTGTTTCATAGATTGAACTTTGAGGACGCATATTGTATGGTCTAATTATGAGCATCATCAAACCCCAAAAACTCGGCATCATCAGCGGCCCTGGTTCAGAATATTTCTCTGGAAAAGTAGTAAAACATCTCAGGCGGCTCTACCTGGAGCGGTATGAAAAGCTCTCCAGTGCGCTCGCCAAGCGCCATGGAATGACTGAGGAGGATATCCTCAAGACCGTGACACTGATCGATGATATGAACAGCAAACGGATCCCTCGCAGCAAGCTGCCGACCCAGTTCCAATGCCCAGATTTTACCATCCGCACCAAGTATACTAGGTTTGCCAATGGGGAGGTGAAGGCTGAGATCCTCGATGCGGTGCGGGGATTACGTACCTTTATCATCTACGACCTCTCCAACAATGAGCCGGTGCGGGTCGCAGGAAGCGATGAGCCGGTACGCCTTACGGTCAACGACCACCTGATGTTCCTCTTCACCACGATCAACGCCATCACCCTCGCCGGCGGCGACAGTGTGACCTTGGTCCTGCCGACCTTCCCCTACTCACGGCAGCAAAAAGAGTGGACGAGAGGCCCTCAGTGCAGCGATGTTCGGCAGAATCTGTGAGATGCTCGGAGTGGAGCGGATCATCACCTTGGATATCCACAACCGCGAGATTGAGAACACCTTTACCACGCTGCATCTGGAGAACCTCCATGCTTCCTATCAGACCTTGATCGCCCTGCATAAGATTATCGATTTCAGCGACCCTGATCTGGTGGTCGTCGCCCCCGATACCGGGGCGATCAGCCGGAACAAGTTCTACGCTCAGGCCTTGCACCGCCCCCTGGCGATGCTCTATAAGGAGCGGGACTACTCGCAGGTCAGCCGCAGCGCTAACCGATCGAATATCAAGAGTATCAACCTCCTCGGAGACGTCCGAGGCAAGACTGTTCTGATCGCCGACGATATGCTCGCCACCGGTGGGACGATGATCGTAGCGATGCGGGAACTTACCGCCTTAGGGGCAAAGAAGATTATCTGTATGGTGAGCTTGCCGCTCTTCAACGGCAGTGCAGTGGAGGACTTCGACCAGGCGTATAA
>DASRNL010000070.1:0-22876 GCA_035647415.1 Sphaerochaeta sp.
ATTTTTAGCAGTTGCAAGCTCACTTACAATCGCTGCAACAGTCTTCGGTCCGATATCCAAGCCGATCAGGTTCTCTGGGATATCAGCACCATCTACGAGGATCGCTTCCTCTGCTGCATCGAAACGCTCAGCACAGAGGTGGTCGGCCGGTAGAATCACCTTCACGCCTTTTTCGGCTGCCTTCTTCAGGAAAGAGGCGGCGGTCTCTCGGTACTCCTCTTCCACCAAGCTGCCACCGACGGTATGCCCCTGTTCCTTGAGGAAGGTGTATGCCATGCCACCGCCGATTACCACCGCCGAGCAGGTTTGTAGCAGGCTCTCAAGGACTGAGATTTTGCTACTGACCTTCGCTCCGCCGATGATGGCGACAAAGGGTTGCTCAGGATCGCTGAGCAAGGGTGCCATGAACTTGACCTCTTTCTCGATCAAGAACCCTGCATAGGAGGGCAGATAGTGGCTGACGCCTTCGGTGGAGGCGTGGGCGCGGTGGGCGGTGCCAAACGCATCGTTGACGTAGCAGTCAGCATAGGAGGCTAAGCGCTTGGCAAAGGCCGCATCGTTATCGGTCTCTTCGTTGTAATAGCGCATATTCTCTAAGAGCAGCACCTCCCCGCTCTTCAGGGCTTTGACCTGTGCTTCGACTGCATCGCCGATCACATCGCTAGCGGAGATAACCGGCTTACCGAGCAGCTCGCTGAAGCGTTTGGCGACTGGAGCAAGGGAGAAGGCGGGGTTCTTTTCCCCCTTCGGTCTGCCGAGGTGGCTCATAACGATCAAGCTCGCACCCTGCTCTAGCAGGTACTCAATCGTAGGCAGGGCGGCTCTGATACGGGTATCATCGGTCACCACCCCTTCCTTTAAGGGGACGTTAAAGTCAACTCTGATAAGGACTCGCTTATCAGCAAAGTTCCCATCAACAACAGTGTTTAGGACCATATACAACCTCGTTGTAAGTAGTGTAGTAAGAAATCAGGCCTGTAAAAACAGGCCTGATATAAGGTTTGGTACGTCGATTAGTCGACCAGGCGCTTAGCAAGATCAACGACACGGGCTGAGTAGCCGAGCTCGTTGTCATACCAGCTGACGATCTTGAACATGCGATCGCCGATCTGCATCGTCATAAGGCTGTCAAAGATCGAAGAGTGGGTGTTGCCGATGACGTCGTTGCTGACGATCGGATCGGCGGTATACTCGAGAATACCCTTCATCGGACCTTCAGCTGCTGCCTTCATCGCTGCGTTCACTTCTGCTACGGTCGCATCCTTCTTGAGGTTAACAACCAAGTCTACAACCGAACCGTTGGGCACCGGTACGCGCATCGCCATACCGTTGAGCTTACCCTTGAGCGCAGGAATTACTTCACTGACTGCACGGGCAGCACCGGTGGTGGTGGGAATGATCGAGACAGCACCGCTACGGGCACGACGGAGGTCGCTGTGGGGCTGGTCGAGCATCACCTGGTCGTTGGTGTATGCGTGGACGGTGGTCATCAAGCCCTGCTCGATGCCGAAGGTGTCTTCGAGGACCTTGGCGACTGGGCTGAGACAGTTGGTCGTACAGCTTGCGTTCGAGAAGGCTTCTTTGGTGACATCCAGTTCGTCATCGTTTACGCCGAGGACGATGGTCTGATCGATCTCATCTTTGGCAGGTACGGTGAGGATAACCTTCTTCGCACCGGCTTTGATGTGATCCTTATATCCGCCACGAGGGCCCTCTGCTACGGTGAAGACACCGGTTGCTTCGATAACGATATCAACTCCGAGGTCCTTCCAAGGAAGTTCGGCGGGGTTACGCTTATCAAAGATAGGAATCTTCTTACCATCGACGAGGATTGCTCCCTCGGCAGCTGCAACGTCCTTAGCATATACTCCGAAGGTGGAGTCGTATTTCAGCAGGTGGGCAAGAGTTTTTGGATCGGTAAGATCGTTGATCCCAACAATTTCAATGGATGGATCATCAAACGCCAACTTAAAGACGTTTCTTCCAATTCTTCCGAAACCATTAATCGCAATTTTCATTCTCTGTTTCCTCCAGGAATCTTTCTGTATATCGATATTAATATACTGTTTTACGCTAGGAAGCGTCAACGCTCTCCAGCGGTATTTACTACTATTTTCACCCGATTGATCTTATGCCCATCTACCTCTACCACGGTAAAGGTCGCCGCTTCAGTGTCGATGGTCTCATTGGTATGGGGAATACTCCCAAAGAGCTCAAAGACATAGCCGCCAATCGTCTCAAACTCCTCATCGTGCAAGGAGAGCTGACAGACTTCGTTGACCTTTTCAATCGGGGTGCGGGCATCGACGAGATAGCTCGCCTCTGCGATCGCTACTATCGGTTCCTCCTCATCCTCGTCGTACTCGTCTTGAATATCACCGACGATCACCTCGAGGATATCCTCCATACTGACGATCCCACTGACTCCCCCATACTCATCGATGGCGATAGCAATGTGGACCTTGCGCTTTTTAAACTCACGCAAGAGATCATCAAGGTGCTTACTCTCAGGGATAAAATACGGAGTTCTGAGCAAGGAGGCAAGGGCAAAATCGCGTTCGATGTTGACGCGGATCATATCTTTCACATAGAGGATGCCGATAATGTTGTCGATCGTCTGTTCGTAGACTGGATAGCGGGAGTACCCCTCTTCGGCGATCACCGCATAGAGTTCGTCGAGGGAGATGTTGCTGGGAATCAAGGCGACATCGACCCGAGGGACCATTATTTCTTTGACAGTTTTGTCCTGCAGCTCTCCGATGCCGTCGATCATGGTCTGTTGTTCGACCAACTCTGCTAACGTCTCATCTGCGGGCTGCTTCGGTCTGCGTCGCCCGAACAAACCCTTGAGAAAAGAGTTCACTCTTCACTTCTCCTCAACTGCGCCAATAGCGCCTCTTGTTCTGTGAGCATCGGCTCGCTGCCATCGTTGGTATGATGATCGTGACCTAAGAGGTGGAGGACCCCATGGATCAACACACGCAAGAGCTCTTCATTCGGTTCCACCCTAAAGGATTGTGCATTTCTTTGCAAGGTATCCAAGCTGATCGCAAGGTCTCCCACATAGGGTAGTTCATCGGGAAAAAGGGCTCCAAAGTCCTCTGAATCGCTATCGGCGAAGGAGAGAATATCGGTAGGTTCATCGAAGTCGCGATAGGTACGATTGAGTTCACGCATCGTCTCATCGGAGACAAAGCGTACCCCGATCTCTGCACGATCTTGCCCAAGCAGTGCCCAGATCCGCTGTAGCTGCTCTGCTACCCACCCTGCATCCGCTCGCCTGCGATCCTCCTCGCTATCGTAGGAGATGGTAACCAATAACTCCATCACTCCTCCTCCGGATATTCGATGCGCTTGTGATCGCGTCCGATCAGAGTCTGTACGAAGGACTCTTCGATCTTGGAGATGTCCGTCAATGAGAGCCCGCTGTCGTTGAGCTGCTCGCGTTCAATTTTGCCCATGATCAAGGAGTGCACCAACTTCTGGTACTTGGAGTAGGTCGGCTGTTTCATTGTACGGGTTGCCGCCTCGACGATGTCTGCGAGCATCACGATCGCCGCTTCGATGGAGGTCGGGGGTTGGCCGCTATAGGAGTAATCATCCTTGCTGACCTCTACCCCACTCTCCTTGGCTTGCTGGGCTGCCATCGTGTAGAAGTAGTGGATCACATCATTGCCGTGGTGCTGGCTGATGATATCGAGCACTTCGTTGGGCAAGCCGATCTCCCTGCCCTTCTCGTAGCCAAGCTTCACGTGGCTCTTAATCACCGCTACCGAAAGGCTCGGTTTGATATCATCGTGCTTGTTCTCCGCACTCTGGTTCTCGACAAAGTACTCTGGGTGGTCCGCTTTGCCGATATCATGATAGAGTCCGCCGACGCGGGCGAGCATCGCATTGGCTCCGATAGTCTTGGCCGCTTGATAGGCGAGTTCGCTGACGTAGCGGCTATGGTTATAGGTGCCTTGTGCAACGCTGGCAAGGCGTTCAATCGCCGGTGAATCGCTGAAGGCTAGCTCGTTGAGTCGGTAGGCGGTGGGGATATTAAAAAGTCTTTCCACCACCGGCACAAAGGCCTCTACGAGGATCATGCTGACGGTGATATTGATCAGCACTGAGATGATCAAGGGGATCAAGGAGTGCAAGGCTACGCCTCCCAAGGGGCTGAAGACCAGCGCTACTGCAGCGGTCGCAAGCGCTGCAAAGAGCCAGCTGAAAAGATCCTGTAGGCGTTTGGTTGAGTACTGAAAAAAGTAGAGGGTGATCGAGTTGACCGCCAACACAAAGAAGAAGGTCATCAAGGTTGCATCCCCCATCAAGGTCCCATAGCAAGCGAGCAGTGATGCGGTAACATACCCGAGGCGCTTGCGGCTGCTGATATGCGCTAAGAAGAGCGGAGCGAAGAAGAATGGCAGGTAGCCATCGATGAAAACAAGCGAGCGGTTCTGCAGGAAGATGGAGATCAACAAGGTGGCAATCAACGAGAGGAGCACCGACACCAGCTGTATGATTAAATAGAGGTAGATCCGCTGCTCATGTTGCAAGCTGCGGATGAAGATGATGACACTTACGAAGGTCACCAAGGTTAAAAAGAGCAGTCTGCCGACAAGCTCTAGGATCGAATAGCCAAAGGCGTGCTCCTGCATATAGTGAAGCATGTCGACCTGTGATTCGGTGACCACCGTATCACGGCTGATAATCTTAGTCCCTCGTTCAATAGCAAATACCGGAGGCTGGACCGCGCTAGCGACCTCCTCCCGCTGGCTCATCGTCTCAATGCGATCGTAGATGACGTTCTCAATGAGCAAGATTTTTAAGGTATCGGTGACCAAGGAGAGCGGGACCATCGATGCAACCTGCTCGCCATACTCGCTGAGCCATTGGGTGAGGCTCACCGGCAAGTTCGCTTTGGTGTACAAGGCTTCGATATCAAGATCTTCTTCATCCTCTATAGCTGGACCGTTGTAGCGGATCTTCTCATACCCTTCGACTGCTACCTCAGCGAGCTGTTTTGCAGAGTAGAGCCCTGCATCAAGGACGTGATCTCCACTCTCGCGTAAGATCGCTAAAAACAGTACTAGGTTCTCTTGTCCCAAGAGAGCGATCTCTCTGCTGATATTCTGCGAATCGACAATTCCCATCTGATGGAGGGCTGTTTGGGCACCTCCTCCTTTGTTTTTCTCAACTGTTTGGATGAACTGATCGACGGTCCGCTTCGATTGGACGGTGGGACGGATCTGGTAGGTGAAGAGTGGCAGGACCTCTTTCTGTCGCTCAGTGGCGATGCGACGGGTGTATAGATGATCGACATACTCAAAGCCACGGGTGGCATAGAAGTCCTCATCGGCGAGCTCTCCCGCCCGATAGAGGGTTGAGGGATCGTAGAGGCGGAAGACCATCCCCTTATCGCTGTAGAGGGTGACAAACATCGCAAAGAGGATCGTGATAATCAACAGCGTGAGGGCGATATTCCGTTGGATTCGTTCTCGTTTATGCTGTTCCCGTATACGCCGTGTTGCTCTCATCTTCGCTCCCTTCTTTCGGTATCATTCCCATAGGCATCGATAATCTGACTGACGATACGCGATCGAACGACATCTCTGCTGTCGAAGTAGATGAAATCTAGGCTCGGGATTCCTGGCAAAATTCGGCTGGCGTGGATCAATCCGCTCTGTTGGGAGCGCGGCAAGTCCACCTGGCTGATATCGCCGGTAACGATTGCGCTGCTGTTCTCTCCGAGGCGAGTGAGAAACATCTGCATCTGCTCGATTGTAGTGTTCTGTGCTTCATCGAGGATCACGGTGGCATGTTTTAACGATCTGCCGCGCATATACGCCAAGGGCGCTATCTCAATCGAACCATTCTCCTCAAGACGGCGGATCGTATTGACACTGACCATCGCCTCCATCGCATCGTAGAGCGGACGGAGGTAGGGGTTGATCTTCTGGGCTAAGTCCCCGGGCAAAAACCCGAGGTTCTCCCCCGCTTCGACGATCGGTCGGGTGAGGATAATCTTCTGTCGTTTCCCGCTTATCAGTTCGCTTAAAGCAAAGGCGACTGCCAAGTGGGTCTTTCCCGTTCCCGCTGGGCCGATGCCAAAGACCACCTGGTTCTCCTGCATGCTCTTGATGTACGCCTCTTGGTTAGCGCTCTTGGGGTATGCGATGCGGTTGTGCACCACGATACACCGCTCGCGCATCGAAGGTTTCTCAACCTCCTCCTCCAACGGGCGATCGTTCTTTACCGCTTGAAACTCCAAAAAGATCTCCGCTTCACTGAAGTACTGTTGATCTTTTGCAAGCCGGTTGAGTCGGGTACAGAGCAAAGAAAACTGGTTTGTGGTTCGCTCATCTGAGCAGCGTATTGTCAGAGTATTGCCCTTTACAAAGAGATCGCTACCTAAAAGTGCCTCTAGGTAGGGCAAATTCCGGTCGTTGGCACCTAGGATGCGCTGGATGCGCTCTTCGCTACCAAACTGTATCGATGTATCCATAGACCACCTTAGTGTATTACTGGGTACGGACCCATGCATCGTCGCGTACTGTCCACGCTTCGTCATGCTTCAGTTCGTCCAACACCTTCCATGAAAGATAGACGCTGAAGGTCGGAACCCATTCGTACTTGTTTTTCGATAGTACTATATTTGCACTGTATTTACAATTAAGCGACCAATCCCCCAGGTCATGTGCCAAGGCAAAGCTCACCGAAGAGAGGGTGAACTGTGTGCTCCTGCGCCCAGTGCCGAAGAAGTCGAAGGAGCGCGCTAGATCCTCCATCATCAGCGGGAAGGAGAAGGAATCCCCCTGGTAGTAGCGGAAAAAGCCGGTGTTCTGACTGGCGATGGAGAGCGAACAATCCAAGAACTCAGCGATCCAGAAGCCCAAGGTGAGTTTCGCCTCAAGGTGGGAAGCGTAGGGGTTGGTGAAGTGGAAGAAGAGCGTAGAGTCGATGGCAAGAGAGAGGCGCATACGATTCTTATAGAAGTACCAAAGCCCATCGGCGATATGTGCTTTTGCCTGTAGGCTTTCACTGGTCACCTCAGGCATTTGGCCACTAGCTCGATAGATCACTTGCAGATGGCTCGTTTCGGCGCTGAACCGCAGCTCCTCCACCGTCGTCAGGCTCTCAGCTGTGCTACTTCGATGGAAATGGAAGAGTTCACTGAGGGTGAGATTGGGCCGCTCAAAGCGATAGCGCGCCTCCTGTTTGAAGGAGAAACGCCCCGCCTCCTCCTGTTTAAAGGTATAGCTTGGAGTCACAGAGAGGGTGAGCCGATCGCTCCTGTAGCGAGCAGTCGCATCGATCTTCTCTAGCCAATAGCCAGTATCGCTTTCGGCGATCGTTGCACTGCTGTTGAGCGAAACGGCCTTGATTGAATACGCAACAGAGGGAGTAATGAGCACCTTCAGGGGATAGAGGGTGCTCTTGAGGCCGAGGTTCAGGGTGCCTCCAAAGAGCGAGATTGGATATTTGAACGATAGCGCGTGCTCCTGCACTTGCTCGCGGTCAAAGGCAAAGCGGCTCTCTAGTTTCTCCGTGCCGAGGTTTTTATCGATCGCAGTCCGCTGATGATAGATCCGCTGTTTCAGGGTGTACTCAAAGCCCAGCAAGGGAATCTGTGCCCGGGTGTGGCTCGAGAGCTGCCACTCTTGGGTGTAGAAGCGAGCTTTGCTTGGATCCTCTACAGTATTAAGCTGGGCAACAAGCTCTTCGCTGATGGTAAAGAGACGATCATGGGGGGTCGCATTGAGCAGGAGCGTTCCTTTGGTGTAGGAGAGATGGTAGGCGCGCTCGTTGAAAGCTTCAGCTTTTCTTCGTTCATTGAAGCGCTCCTCAAGGGAGTACGAGAGGGAGATTGATTGTCGAGGAGCTCGGCTGCTACTCCGTTTTGCTGGTGTGCTCTGCTCACTCAGAGAGTAGGCAGGCAGGAGTGGATCGGGAGCAACTGAGAGGGGGGTAACGGTCTTTTCGGTGGAAGGGGGTGTGGGTTTCTCTTTTACCGTGAGAGTACGGGTAAAGGAAAAGAGCGTGCCACGTGCCCGAGCGGTGAACGCGGCGATGGTCGGGTCGCTGAGAACATATGCCTCCTCATTTGTTTGATACCGATAGGGCATCGTCGCCCGAAAGGAGGAGATCGTAAAGGAGGAGAGATACGGGGCAGTCACCTTGGTAGGGGCGGTGAAAGAGCCTCGGAGGGAGAGTTCAGTTGCGGTGATGCGGCTGCTGAAGTCAGTGGGAAAGGTCACCTCCTTCCCAAGGGCTTCGAGCATACTAAAGGCGGTGATTCGGTTCAAATACGACCGTTTAACCTCCGGGTCAGAGTAGAGAGGCAACTCCAACGTCAGGCGTAAGGCGCTGTCTCGATAGTGTATTTTTGGTTCAAGGAGGTACCCTAGTCCATCGCTCTTGCCAGTGTGCCCGATGGCGCCAACGATCTCTGTTTGTAGGCGCCCGCTGAAGAAGTGCATCGTAGTATCCACCCCCATACTGATGCCAATCTTTTCTGAGACATCAGCAAAGAGTGCGAGATAGGAGTCGGTCTCACTCGCCCACGTCCCAATCCGCCCAGCAGGTTCACCGGGGCGATAGAGCACCCCATCGGTGACCTGCGGCCCGGTCCCCTCTTCTCCAAAGAGGGGGTGCTGTTCAGCTCGAAGTGCGGGTTTTTGTCCAAATATTTCCCATGTGGTGGTAGCGAACATGCCACGGTCACTGGAGAACCCCATCGTCGGATTGCCGACTATCTGGTTCCGTAGAAGCGGGACAAAGGGCAGATAGAGCATCGGAACACGCCCTATATAGAGGGTTGCCCCCTTGAAGAAGAGGTCCCCTCCTTTGCGCACCAAGACCTCCTTGGCACGGATTGAAGAGAGGGGATCGTCCACTTCGGTGGCGAGCATCCCTGCTCGATAATGCTGATAGCTGCCGCTTGCGTTGCTCTGTCCAAGCTGTGAGATGAGCACCAAACTGATAGTAGGGTCGGTGGGATTGGGCGTTTCGCCTATGGAGTCAGTGATTTGAAAGGTGCCTTCCTCATAGTAGAGTAACAGGTGGTCCCCAGAGAGCTCCTCTTCTCCATCTATAAAGTAGACGCCTCCTTCCGCTACTAGCAGCTCGTGCAATCGATCTACGGTAATGCTCTCTGCTTGCAAAACCTGCTCCCCTAAGGTCAACGATACCGCTCCACGAAGGAGAAAGAGATGTTCGCTCAGTTGGATGATTTCGTCGGCGTGAGAGACGGTCAGAAGGACATGCTGTGTGGCTTTGGTCAGCGCACTGTCAGGAAGGTCCGCAAGCAGCAGCGTACGGAGCTCTTCACCGCTTTGCTCGGGATCTAGGGAGCGCTGTAGGGCGAGCTCCTTGAGGGTAGCGAGATCGGCAGCTTGGATGCGAGCAGCCCACATCGCTTCATCGGGGGCGCTTGCCCCCAACGAGGCAGAGAGCAGCACTACCAGGACAAGGATGAGAGTTGTAAACTTATGGTTTCGCTTGGTCGTTCTCATGGAGCATCTGTGCAAGATAATACCCTGTGTGTGAGTCCTTGCATAGGGCAAGATGCTCTGGAGTTCCCGTCGCTACGACCATCCCTCCCCCATCACCGCCCTCCGGTCCGAGGTCGATGATGTGGTCAGCTTGCGCGATCACATCCAAGTTATGCTCGATCAAGAGCACTGTATTGCCCTGGTCGACAAGACGCTGGAGCACCTCCATCAGCCGTTTGACATCAGCAAAATGCAGTCCGGTGGTAGGTTCATCGAGCACGTAGAGGGTCTGTCCGGTGGAGTACTTGCTGAGCTCCAAGCTGAGCTTCACCCGCTGCGCCTCTCCCCCGCTTAAGGTCAATGCGCTTTGTCCGAGCTTGATATATCCCAACCCTACCGACTGCAGCGTATCGACGCGACGCTTGATCTTAGGGATTGCGCTGAAGAACTCCGCCGCTTCATCGACGGTCATCTGCAGCACATCGTAGATATTCTTGCCCTTGTAGTGGATCGAGAGGGTCTCCTTGTTGAAGCGCTTGCCGTGACAGACATCACACTGGACAAAGACATCCGGAAGGAAGCTCATCTCGATCTTCAGCGTCCCATCACCCTTACAGTTCTCACAGCGCCCTCCACTGACGTTGAAGGAGAAGCGTCCGCTCTTATACCCGCGAGCCTTGCTCTCAGGCAGCGAGGCGAAGAGCTCGCGGATCGGGGTGAAGAGACCGACATAGGTCGCTGGGTTGGAGCGGGGGGTACGGCCGATGGGGCTTTGGTCGATATTGATCACCTTATCGATATGCTCCACCCCAATGAGGGCGGTAAAACCTTTATAGTTAGGGCGCTTACGCGCCAAAGTGCGCCGAATCGCCGGCAGGAGCACCTCGTTGAGCAGCGAAGACTTGCCGCTACCGGAAACTCCAGTGAAGACCACGAGCTTTCCTAAGGGGATATCGACATCGATGTGCTTGAGGTTGTTCTTACTCGCCCCCTCAACTCTGATCGCCTTTCCACTACCCTCTCGCCTCTGGGCGGGGATCTCCATGGTGAGCTTTCCGCTTAAGTACTGCCCGGTCACCGATTCGGGGTTCTGTGCGATCGTATCGGGGGTGCCTTCGGCGGTGAGGTATCCGCCGTGGACCCCAGCCCCTGGACCGAGGTCCACCACCCAGTCAGCCTCTCGGATTGTCGCCTCGTCATGTTCGACGACCAACACGGTATTGCCGAGGTCTCGGAGGTTCTTCAAGGTGGTGATCAGCATCGCATTATCCCGTTGGTGTAAGCCGATGGAGGGCTCATCGAGGACGTAGAGGACCCCGCTGAGCGCTGAGCCGATCTGGGTGGCGAGGCGGATGCGCTGTGCCTCCCCACCGCTTAAGGTAGCCGAAGCGCGATCTAAGGTGAGGTAGGTCAACCCGACATTGGCAAGAAATTGCAGGCGGTTGGTGATCTCTTTGAAGACCTGTTCGCTGATTATCGCTTGGCTCTCGGTGAGGCTTAAAGAGGCGAAGAACTTGATCGCTTCCTTCACTGAAAGGCGGGTGGCTTGCATGATCGACAGCTCTCCGACTGTCACCGCTAAGGCCTCAGGACGAAGGCGATCCCCATGGCAGAGGGGACAGACCCGGGAGGTCTGAAAGCCGTTGAGCCACGTCTTTATCTGCATCGAGCCGCTCTCATAGTAGCGGCGCTGCAGATCGGGGATGATCCCGGCGAAGGGCTTCTCCACCTGGAAGGTCTGATCGCGCTTCTCCCGGCGGTACTCAAAGTAGATCCGCTCCTCTGATCCGTAGAGGATCGCATCGATTACCTCATCGGAGAGCTCGCTGAAGGGCGTGTCCAAGGAGAAGTTATAGTGGTTGGCAACAGCGGTAAACTGAGTGCGTGCCCAGGTCGCATCTGGGTTCATCGTAGCGATCGCCCCATCGTTAAAGCTCTTGCCGTAGTCGGGGATGATCAAGTCCGGATCGAACTCGGTCTTCTCCCCGAGCCCATTGCATTCGGGGCATGCGCCGAAGGGGTTGTTGAAGGAGAAGAGCCTCGGTTCAAGCTCCGGCAGGGTGATACCGCAGTGTGGACAGCTGTTGGACTCGCTGAAGATCTGCTCATGCTCGCTCTGATCGTCAGCGATGAAGGTGATCTTCACCAAGCCCTGGGTCATCTCAGTCGCCGCCTCGATCGAGGAGGCAAGGCGGCTGCGGTTCTCAACATTGAGGATCAGGCGGTCGACGACCACATCGATGGAGTGTTTGATCTGCTTATCGAGCTGGGGCACCTCATCGAGGGTGTACATCTCTCCGTCGACCTTCACCCGCTGATAGCCACTGTGCGCAGCATCCTCGAAGACCTTACGGAACTCACCCTTGCGCCCCATCGCCACCGGTGCGCTGACGATAATTCGACTCTCATCCGGTGCCTGGTAGATCACCTCGATGATCTGATCGACGCTCATTTCGCTGATCGGCCGAGTGCAGAGGTGACAGTGTGGCAGTCCAATACGTGCCCAGAGCAGGCGCAAGTAGTCGTAGATTTCGGTCACCGTCCCCACCGTAGAGCGGGGGTTGCGGTGGGAGGATTTCTGCTCGATGGCGATCGCCGGTGAGAGGCCTTCCATATAGTCGACATCGGGCTTGTCCATCCGGTCTAAGAACATTCTTGCATAGGAGGAGAGACTCTCCACATAGCGGCGCTGTCCTTCGGCGAAGATCGTATCGAAGGCTAGCGAACTCTTGCCACTGCCTGAGAGCCCACTGATGACGATCAGTTTATCTTTTTCTAAGGTGATATCGAGGTTCTTTAAGTTGTGCTGTCGCGCACCTTTGATGACTAAGGTTTTATGCATTATCTATCGCTTCCAAGAGTGCTTTTTTTGCTTCGCTTTCATAGAGCTCCCGTACCAAGGAGCCGTTGACATAGAGAAAGAGGGAGTCACCGATGCCGGTGATGGCGATATCGGCATCCTTGGCCTCCCCCGGTCCATTGACCTGACAGCCCATGATGGCGACGGTCAAATCCTTATCGATCTGAGCGAGCTCTGCTTCCACTGTGGCGAGGAACCCTTGGCTGTCAAAGCTCGCACGCCCACAACGGGGGCAACTGACGATCCGAATCCCCTTCTTGCGCAAGCCGAGGGTGCGAAGCAGCTCCACCGCTGCTCGCACCTCATCTTCAATAGAGCCAGTGATCGAAATCCGCAGGGTGCTGCCGATCCCTTCGCTGAGCAGAGTGCCCAACGCCCAGGTGGAGCGCACTACCGCTGGGATAAGCGAGCCTGCCTCGGTGACCCCGAGGTGCAGAGGGTACTCGCTCATCTGGGCAAAGCGGCGGTTTGCAGCGATGGTTACTTCCTCGCTGCTCGCCTTCAAGCTCACCACGGTATTGGTGAAGTTTGCCGCCTCAAACCAATCGAGGTAAGTCAGTGCGGTATCGCTCATCAAGATTGCAATCGGGTCGTTGCCCTTGGGCAGCGATCCACTGTTTAATCCGATACGGATCGCTGTGCCCCGATCCTTTGCAGCGGCGAGTATCTCATCGACCTTCCAGCGCGCCCCGATATTGCCAGGGTTGATCCGGATCTTATCCACCCCACAGGCGATCGCATCGAGGGCGAGGCGCCAGTCGAAGTGGATGTCCGCTACGATGGGAATCGGAGCGTGCTCGGCGAGGTAGCGCAGGGGCGCTTGATCGCTGAGGCTCGGATAGGAGAAACGGATGATATCACAACCGCTGGCATTGAGCGAGCCGATATGGCGCACCAAATCTTCGAGCGCTGCTTCTTCTGTAGGCAGTGGCAGGTCGTACATCGTCTGCACCAAAGGCGGATGTACCCCTCCGAGAATCCTATCGCCTACTCTCACTTCTTTGCTACTTCTCATCGTCTCTCAAAACTCCTAGACGTATGGTAGGAGATTCTCCTACCCTTGTATACTCTCATCAAAGAGGAGCAGGGTTTCACTGACCCACAGATCACTGGACCCCGGCAACGCACCGACAAAAGGCTCACCTGGCATGAAGAGGACAAACTCCCCTGCTGCTATGGTGATCACCGTATGCACCGGTGCGTCGCTGAGGTACCGTAGCCCACCAGCTCGGAGGCTCGCTCGCTTTGCGTCGCTCCTATAGCCCGCTGCCACAACCTCCTTGCCGCTGCTGACGACATGGAGGATCGACGCAACTTCGGCAGCGATCATCTTTCCACTATACGCCTTAGCGACAGTTTCGCTCTGCATGCGCCTGATGCGGGGACTCAGAAATGTAGGATCATCCAAAGCCTGCTCTATTTCACTGAGTGGAGGCAAAAGAGCAGCGTACTTTTGGAGGTTCTCCCGAGTGTCATATATCATATCGATAGCCTACTCTTTTGTTTTTGCTCTGACAAGCGACGAGGCAGCTTGACTAAGAATGTTTGTCGCAATATTATTTTACACAAGGAGAATATTTGCTATGAGTAACACAATTATAGATAGTATGAAGAAGCGCAGATCGATCTATCAGATCGGAGCGCACTTGCCGATTGAAAAAGATGCATTGGAGCAGCTGGTTAAAGATGCTGTTCAATACGCCCCTTCAGCCTTCAACAGCCAGACTGCCCGGGTTGTACTGCTGTACAACGACGAACATGCCTGGCTCTGGAATACGGTGCTAGAACTGCTTCGCCCAATGCTTACAGAAAAACAGGTCGCTGCCACCGAGAAGAAGATCGCTTCCTTCGCAGCGGGGGCTGCGACTATCCTCTTCTTTGAAGAGCTCGCCATCGTCGCCGCCTTGGAGGAGCAGTTCCCCCTCTACAAGGAGCACTTTCTCACCTGGAGCCATCACAGCAGTGGGCTCACCCAGTTCGCCGTGTGGACCGCCTTGGCGGATCTGAATATCGGTGCGAGCCTACAGCACTATGGGACTGTGATCGAGAAAGCAGTGCATGAGCACTTCGGCTTTCCAGACACTTGGTCTTTGATAGCGCAGATGCCGATCGGATCGATCGAAGGCGCTGCCCCTAAGAAAACGTTTGGAACGATCGACGAACGGGTCTTAGTTCGGGGCTAACCGCTTGCACATCTTCGATAGGTGACCTACCATTTTGGTATGGTCACCTTCACCTATTATATGAGCCCCGTCGGGCTCCTAGAGCTCAGTGCAACCACAGATGCACTCTACACCCTCGACTTTGTCAACGATGAGCGTGTTGCTGCCAGCAATCTTGTCCACCCGCTGCTCGACTACACAAAGGCACAGCTCGATGAGTACTTCGCTGGCGATCGTACTGCCTTCTCAATCCCTCTACACCTAGCGGGAACCGACTTTCAAGAGAAAGTCTGGCGAGCGCTGTTGACGATTGGATACGGCGAGACCCGCTCCTATGGAGCGATTGCCGTTCAGGTAGGCAGTCCCAAAGCGAGCCGGGCAGTCGGGATGGCGAACAACCGTAACCCGATCGGCATCATCATCCCCTGCCACCGGGTCATCGGCAGCGATGGGTCGCTGGTGGGCTTCGGCGGAGGCTTAGAGAAGAAGATCTGGCTGCTGAACCATGAGGGGGTGGCGGTAAAAGAATGAGGCGAACACCATTGTTCGCCCCACTGCTGTCCATACGCTCGCTCTTATTGTAGCGCGAGCAGGCTAAAGACCAAGGTAAAGAGTGCAACGGTCTCAACAATACCAATTACGATGAAGTAGTTGGCAGTTCCTTTGCCGGTTTCAGCAAGGGCATCCGCTGCGTGTGCTGCGACCTTCCCCTGCATCCATGCAGAGAGACCGATGGCAAAACCACCGAAGACTCCGACGCCGAATGTCAAAGAGGAGACAACACCGGCGCCAATTGCTGTGGCGATAAAGTTCATCAGCAAGAAGCCATAGATCGTCTGAGTCAACGGAGCACCTGCAAATGCAACCATGATGAAGGGCGCGGGCTTACCGTTGGCATAGCACTTCTTCCAACTGCCTACTGCGGCCTGTGCTGCAATTCCAGCACCGAGTACTGATCCCAAAGCAGAGATTGCCAAAGCACAGGCCATTCCGATAAATTCCAAGTTACCCATGTAATTCTCCTTCGTTGTCGTTAGCAACGATCATTATTCTTCTACCGTCTGAGCAAACGGCTTGTATGCGACTCCAGTCCACTCCATTCCGAGCTGGCCTGAGAATTCCAATAAGTTCAATCGTACGCCGTGGACGACCACACTGAGGAGCCCCATGACGAGGTTCAGCGAGTGGCCAACGACCAGTACGGCAATTCCGGCTACGATGGCGAAGCCGCTGTTCATCGAACTCGCCATCGAGTTAAAGGATTGTGCGATCGCAACACTCGCCATTCCGACTGCAAAGAGGCGGATATAGCTCATAATATTGCTGAAGGCACTGATGGTATCCAAGAAGGTGGTAAAGATTCCAGCGAGCCCTAAGAGCATCCCCTTGCCAAAGGGGATTCCCGGTCCCTGCTCCCCAAAGAGGATCACCAGAACAAAGCCCGCCACCACTGTCGCAAAGACTGCAGAGAGGTTGACCGGGGTATTGATGACCAAGAGCAGCACAAGGAAGTAGAGGGCGAGGATCGAGACCAACCATCCGACATCTGCGATAAAGGAGATATCCTTGTTGGGAGCTTTTTTCACTACATTCAACGCACAGGCCAGCGAAAGCTGCACCGTACCGACGATGAAGCAGAACTTCATCATCGTATTCTGGGCAGTGACGGCGCTGAGGCCGAAGAGCTCAGGATAGTTAGCGATCGAAGGGATAACCAATTTCTGTAAGAACGGCACCTTCTCTAAGATCGCTAGCGATCCGAACCAAGTTCCCGTAAGGGAGCCCCAGATCACAGTCGCCGAAGCGAGCACATAGATCAGCATCACCAAGGTGGTGGGCTTACCCTCCTTCTTGTGCATGAGGGCCGCTGCTAAGAGGAAGACCACTCCATACCCAGCATCTCCGATAATCATTGCAAAGAAGAGGGTGAAGAAGAGGAGGAACCAGGTCGAAATATCCGCTTCGGTGTAGCCAGGGACGGTACCGAGGATATCAAAGACTGGCTTGATAATCCCGGTGCCCTTGCGATAGCGGACCAAGGTCGGAGGTGCATCCTCCTCGCTGACATCCTGTAGGAGGTACGCCCACCCCTCCTCTTTGGCCAGAGCGACAAAGCTCTCTTGCGTATCGTAGGGCAGGTAGCCGGTGATCCAGGAGAGCGCATCCTCGCCCTCCATCCCCGCTGCAACCTCTTCAAAGGTCTTTGCCATCTCCAGCTGTTCGGCATAGGTACCCAATGCATCGAGGTGCACCGCACCGGAGGCCAGCTGTGCTTCAGTCTCTTTCAACTGCTCTTGGGCATCCTTGAGCGCTGCTTGATAGGTACCGAGGCTCTGCTTGGGAAGGATCAGCTGTGTTGCGATGACAGTCGGAGGAAGCTCAGCATCCAGGACTGCGATCGCTTTGAGCTTGCCGATATCCGCTAGCGGGAGGTAGGAGATTTCAGCATCAAGGTTCTCCAGATCTCGGGCGCTGATCGTGTAGAAGTAGAGGAGGATACCTTCCTTCTCTAAGGCTGTTATTTCTGCAGGGTCAAAGTCCCCCCAGGGCTGTAAACGGGTTACCTCTATTTGCCCATGGTGGATCTGCTCCTGCAGCTCGCTGCGTTGGGCGATCAGTGCATCGTAGGTTTCATAGTATTCAGCGCACGCTTCGCTAGAAAGCGACTCTTGCGAGATCGCTGTATCCTTGCCAGCAAGGTCCCGGATGGTGGTGATAATCTTATGCAGGTTCTCATTGCGGTGGTTCAGTGAGAGCGATCCGTCGGTAGGGATCTGCTCGCTCTCAAGGTGTAAGAGACCCGCCTTGCGCAAGGCTTTGAGCATCAGGCGCTTCTTAGCACTCTGCACGACGATGGAGGCTTTTTTCATCTCTACAATCATCTCACACTCCTCCTACGAGCTTCTTCTTCGCGATCTTCCCTCGTACTACCGCTGCTGTCTGCTGGTCTCCTAAGTAGATACCGATGATTCGGATATTCTCTTTGGCCTCGGGGATCTTCACCTTTTCAAAGAGGTTTACCCGCTGGCTGGTGACCCGTAGCTCCTCTGCGAGCAAGGAGATCTGTTCGGCCAAGGTGGCGATTACCGCATCCAGGCGCGCATAGGAGCGCAGGGCGGTGATGCCAGAATCGACCCAGAGCGGATAGGCGTTCAGGTCATAGGGGATCTGGGCGAACTGCAGCGCTTCGAAGACTGGAATATACACCCCAGCAATATTATCGGTGGAACGGATGATCGACTCGATTGAGATCAAGGAGGCGAGCTCCTCTTCTGCTGCAAAGCTCGTGTTCTCTGCGTAGACAGCTATCCAGGACTGCATATCTAACACGAGGCGTTGCTGGGCACTGCGGTGCTCGACAATTTCCGCTTCAATCTGACGGATGACCAGCTGCAGCTGCTGTTTCTTCAGCTGCAGGGTCGGCAGATAGCGTTCATATTGCCGGAGGCGATCCTTTTGTACCTTCAGTTCGTTCTTCGTCAGCTTGACTGCCATGCTTACTCCTTAGCAAGCGGCTTTGGCCAGCGTTCGGTGATCAAATCGGTCCTAAGCCCGGTCTCATTGGGTGCAAAGCACTCTGCAAGAATCTCCCACCCCAAATCCAAGGCGGTCTCCAGGGGGATATTGACCGATAGGTCCATCATCTTCTCTTCAAAGAGAGCGCCGTACTTCAGCAGCTTCTCATCCCACTCGGTCATCATAAAGCCCATCGAGCGTTTCTCCACGCTCTCAAGGTAGGAGGCGTAGAGTTTGATCATTCCGTCCATCAGGGCCCGGTGGTCGCTACGGGTATGGCTGTTGACCTGCTGTTTGAGGCGGCTCAATGATCCAAAGGGTTCAATACGGCCTCCCTTGAGGTAGTACTGCCCTTCGGTGATATACCCGGTGTTATCAGGAACTGGGTGGGTGACGTCATCGCCAGGCATCGTGGTGACCCCTAGGATCGTCACCGAGCCTGCTCCTTCAAAGTCGACGGCCTTCTCATAGCGTGAAGCTAAGGAGCTATAGAGGTCTCCAGGGTAGCCGCGGTTGCTGGGCACCTGGTCCATCGTAATCGCCATCTCCTTTAAGGCGTCGGCGAAGTTGGTCATATCGGTCAGCAGCACCAGCACCTTCTTCCCATCGAGGGCGAATCGCTCGGCTACGGCAAGGGCCATATCAGGTACGAGCATACACTCGACGGTGGGGTCGCTGGCGGTGTGGATAAACATGATGGTGCGGCTCATCGCCCCACCCTCTTCTAAGGTGTCACGGAAGTAGAGGTAGTCGTCAAACTTCAACCCCATCCCCCCGAGGATGATCAAGTCGACCTCAGCCTGCATCGCAATACGGGCGAGCAGTTCGTTGTACGGCTCTCCACTGGAGCTGAAGATCGGCAGCTTCTGACTCTCCACGAGGGTGTTGAAGAGGTCGATCATCGGCAGCCCGGTTCTAATCATATTGCGGGGGATAATACGGCGTGCAGGGTTGACCGATGGACCGCCGATCTCGATGAGGTTCTCATCCATTTGTGGTCCATTGTCCCGCGGTCTGCCGGTGCCGTCAAAGACGCGACCGAGCAGATCGTCTGAGTAACTGACGCGCATCGGAACGTTGAGGAAGCGGACCTGATCGCCGGTGGAAACCCCTTGGGCACCACTGAAGACCTGCAGACTCACCATATCTTCATCGAGCTTAATTACGTTCGCCCAACTCTCGCCATGGTTAGAAGTTACTACCGCGAGCTCGCCATTGGCGACTCCAGCGGCTTTAACGGTTATGACGTTACCAACAATAGATTCAATCTTGGAGTATATCTTTTGCATGCTTATCCTACCCTTCTCTCTTTGGTCGCCAGCAAGTCGGTGATCTGCTGCTCTACAGCGGCAAACTCCTTGGACTCAAAGGTGGTATTATTCCAGTCTAAGAAGTGCTGGCGCATCTGGTAGAAGAAGTGTCGCACCTCCTGCTTATCGGCAAAGTGATACTCGCGCTCGAGCATCGCATAGAGGAAATTAAAGATGTACTGCTGTCGCTCTACCGGCACTGAGGTATCGACCAAGTCGAAGGAGTTCTGCTGCAGGTAGAAGGCATCGATGAGCTCACCCTTCTGGTAGGTGACATAGTCCTCGATCGAGGTCCCCTCCTCTCCGACAACCTTCATCATCTGGTCGATCTCATGACCGGCGAAGATGATCGCTCGGGTCTTGTTGACCCGTTCGGCATCGATGACCCCTTGGTACTTGGACCAGGAGGTAAGCGGGTCGATCGCCGGATACTTTCGAGCATCACTGCGTTCGCGTGAGAGACCGTGGAAGGCACCGACGACTTTCAAGGTCGCCTGGGTGACTGGCTCTTCAAAGTTACCCCCTGCAGGGCTTACTGTCCCGCCGATGGTGACCGAACCGATCCTCCCATCCTTCAAGCGAACTTTACCAGCGCGCTCATAGAACTCAGCGATTCTGCTCTCCAGGTATGCAGGGAAGGCCTCCTCTCCGGGGATCTCTTCCAATCTGCCGCTCATCTCGCGCATCGCCTGCGCCCAGCGGCTGGTGGAGTCAGCTAAGAGGAGCACGTCCAAGCCCATCTGCCTATAGTATTCGGCGATCGTCACTGCGGTGTAGACCGAAGCCTCTCGGCTTGCCACGGGCATCGAGCTGGTATTACAGATGATGATCGTCCGCTCCATCAGCGAACGGCCGGTCTTCGGGTCGATCAACTCAGGGAACTCCTGCAGGACCTCTACAACCTCACCAGCTCGCTCACCACAGGCGGCGATGATCACGATATCCACCTCAGCGTTTCGGCTGGTCATGTGCTGCAGTACTGTCTTTCCAGCACCGAAGGGACCAGGGGTACAATAGGTGCCCCCCTTTGCCACCGGCAAGAAGGTATCGATGGTTCTGATCTTGGTGACCAGCGTCTCATCCGGTCGCAGCCGCTCCTCATAGAGGCGGATCGGCTCCTTTACCGGCCAGGTGAAGATCATCGAGAGCTCTCGTACCCGACCACGAGCATTCTCGATCGTACAGATCGTCTCTCGTGCCTTGTAGGTACCTGCTGCCTTGATCTTGGTGATTTTATACGGTCCATCGATGAAGTTGAAGGGCACCATAATCTGGTGGGTAAAGAGCCCTTCGATGACTGTACCAAAGGTATCGCCGGCTACAACGCTGTCGCCGACTGCTTTGACCGGGGTAAACTCCCAAGAGAGATCGGGAATTGGGTCGAGGTAGACACCGCGCTGCAAAAAGAATCCACACTGCTCGGCAAGTTCAGGCAGCGGGTTCTGCAGGCCATCGTAGATCTGCTGCAAAAGCCCAGGGCCGAGTTCAACGCTGAGCAGCTCATCGGTGAACTCCACCAGGTCGCCGACGCGAACCCCTCCGGTCATCTCAAAGACCTGCAGAGCTGCCTCGTTTCCCTGGATACGGATAATCTCGCCTTTGAGGCGCTCCTCTCCAACAACGATGTATCCTACCTCGTTCTTCGAGATCGCCGAGTCAAACTCGACGGTTACCATATTGCCGTTGACGCCCTTCACGCGTCCGGTATTTGTTGCCATATCACACTCCACTATCGTTGTGCTATCTCAGCTTGTAAGTCGGTAAAGAGGCGGGCAAACTCGGTATTGCCTGCTTCAGCATCAAACCGAGTACGTCGCTCCTTAAGTTGTAGTTGTAAGAGATGGGCGCAGATCGCTTCTATCGAGAAGGTTGCAAAGCCCAAAAACTCCTCCAACGCTTTCCACTCTAGCTGCAAAAGCTGCAGCTCTGCCTCCAGGGGGTCCTCGGCACGCATCGCTGCATAGACTGCTTCGGCGAGGTATGCGGGAACCTCCTCTACCAAGTCACTGGTGTCGTAGGTAAAGTCGACTCGCTTGCTCCGCTGTCGGGCTAACTCAGCGCTCAACATACGCTGAAAGTCCCCCCAGGTGATAAGAAAGGCGTTGTCGGTCGCCCTTGCATGCAGTGCATCCTCAAGGAGGTTGTAGTCGCGCTTGCTTACCATCTCTTGTGCTCGAAGCATGAATGCCTCTACCGTATAGGGTAGCGGACTATCTAAGGTGAGCCTTGGGAGGGTGGAGGCGTAGTAGTAGTATCTTGCCATGCTCGCTCCCCTCAGGCGAAGATCATCTCTTGGATCGCCGGGGAGAGGTAGGGCTTCAAGAGCGAAGCGATCTCTTCATTGCTAAAGTCGAAGAAAAAGCTGCCGTCTTTTTCGACAAGGCGGAAGCCAGAGGTCACTCGCTTCGAGGGCTTGATCTCTAGGCCAGCCTTCATCTCTTTGGTCAACGCTGCAGGCAAACTCTCCGCTAGCGCCTTCGCGGTAGCCTCATCGAGCTCGATCACCTTCTTTTCGCTCTCACCGGCAGCTGCAACGACTGCAACGATTAAGGAGAGCAGTTCTTTGGGCTGTAAGGCAGTATCGACTGCGTCAACTAAGAGTCGATCGAGTTGTTCGATGATCGCAGCCTTTAAGGCGATCTGTACATCTCTGCTTGCTTGCTGCAAGGAAGCACGAACACTCTTTTCATGGGTATCGATCTCTCGCTTTGCATCTGCGAGTAGGCTCTCAGCCTCCCGCTTCGCTTTGGCAACAATTTCATCCGCCTCGGCCTGTGCCGTTGCTAGCACCTCTTTTGCCTCTTTTTGGGCAACAGCGATGCCGTCTTTACGAATCGATGCAACTAAATCTTGAATCTGCTGAGCCATACATTCCTACCTCTGTTATAACGAGTGCCCACAGGCAATCGCAACTACACCACAGTGCATTTGGATAATTTTGATTATCTAAGAAGCTATTATTGAACATATCATTAAAAATTTCAACACGCCTTTGAATTGACCTGTGCTCTCCCTCCCCTCTACAGGGTGGAGGGTATCGATGGCGTACTACTATTTTATAGCAGAGAGTGCTGTTCCTCTCTACACAACCAGACGAGCAGCACGGGCGCTGCTCTATCGTGCTGCGGATATATTTGCCGTACAACGAGCGAAGATTATCGACTATCTTCTGCTCCCCTACTCCTTTGAAGCGCTCCTCTACTCTGTTTTCAAACGCAGGGATGCTCAACCACTTACCGAGGAAGCACTGCCAGCAGTCTTTGCTCACCTCGCTCGGGAGCCAGAGGAGCCCTATAGCGGACTCTATGAACTCTTTCACAAAAGCCATTGCATTGCCTGCTTAGGAAAGAGTGGAGTCACTCTCCCCTACACGCTTGGGGATATCATCGCAATGAAGCGCAGCGCTAGAGAGCTCGATCTCGTTGAATTAAGCGTCTGACACTCTCAATTCCGAGCACGATTGCGCTCTCAGCATCATGGTTGATGGGGTTGCTCAACCCCGCCTTCTCCCGCTCCTGATTGCCTACCACCGAAAAGACGCTGCCACAG
>DASRNL010000071.1:0-3137 GCA_035647415.1 Sphaerochaeta sp.
AGACGATTGAGCAACCACAGTACAATCCCACCAGAGCCAAATAGGGTGGCAAGCAATGCTATCCATTGCGTCTGGTCAGCCATCTGATTCCTCCTTTGTGACAATCTCGTCGTAGGAGTACTCAAGCCCATCGCGTTGGACGGTAACACTCTCAGCACTTCCGACCAGTTCGATATAGCGGTTGATGATTACATCGCAATACTTCTCATCAAGCTCGATGGTGGCACACTGGCGTTCAGTCTGCTCACAAGCAATCAAGGTGCTGCCACTGCCGCCGAAGGGGTCGAGCACCAAGGTGTTACTCATCGATGAATTCATAATAGGGTAGGCAAGCAAGGGAACCGGCTTCATCGTTGGATGGTCTTTATTCCTTCTCGGCTTATCGAACTCCCAGATGGTCGACTCTTTGCGCCCGGTATACCAAAGGTGCTTGCCCTTTTTCTTCCACCCAAAGAGCACCGGTTCATGCTGCCACTGATATGGCGAGCGTCCCAGCACCAAAGATTGCTTCTTCCAGATGCAGGTGCCGGATAGATAGAAGCCCGCTTCACTGAATGCCTTACGGAAGTTCAGCCCTTCGGTATCTGCATGAAACACATAGATGGAGGCATCGTCTGCCATGTTGGCGGCGATATTAGCAAAGGAGTCCTGGAGGAACTGTAAGAAGGTATCATTGGCAAGGTTATCGTTTTTGATCTTGCCTGCGCGTCCTTCGTAGTTGACGTTGTAGGGAGGGTCGGTGACTACGAGGTTTGCTTTGCTTCCGGCCATCAACAGCTCATAGGTTTCAGCTTTAGTGCTGTCCCCACATACCAGCCGATGGCACCCGAGCTTCCACAGATCTCCAGCTTTACAGAAGGCAGGATTTTCAAGCTCACCCTCCACATCAAAGTCATCATCATGCACACCGTCAGCAAGGGTGTCTTTGAACAGATCATCAATTTCAGCAGGATCAAATCCAGTCAAGGAGATGTCTAGGTCCTCTGCCTGCAGTTCGGTGATGAGCAGAGCAAGCTTGTCCTTGTCCCATTCGCCGCTGATCTTATTCAGTGCGATATTCAGCGCCTTCTCGCGCTCTTCGGAGAGCTCAATTACTACACAATCGAGGGTTTCATGGCCAAGCTCTCTGAGCACTTTAACGCGCTGGTGGCCCCCGACGATTCGACGAGTGGCCTTGTTCCAGATCACTGGCTCTACATACCCAAACTGCTCAATCGAGCGCTTCAGCTTCTCGTATTCAGGGTCTCCAGCTTTCAGATCTTTACGAGGGTTGTAATCTGCTGGTAGCAGCGTGTCGATGTGTTTCTTTTCAATGGTCATAGCCGACCTCCTCTAGTAGTGATTGAATGTGTGCCTCTGAGACAAGTTCCCAAGGGAATTCCGGGCGACCAACATGCCCATAACAGGAGGTCTGTTTATAGACCGGGGTGCGAAGCTGTAAGAGAGAGATGATGGCCTGTGGCCTGAGGTTGAACACCTTCGATGCCGCTCGTGCAAGCTTTGCATCATCAAGACGCCCAGTTTCAAAGGTGTTGATACTCAAGGCAACCGGATCTGCTTTACCAATGGCATAGGAGATAGCAACCTCGCACCTAGTGGCCAGTGAGGAAGCCACAATGGTCTTGGCAATCAGGCGTGCCATATAGGCACCAGAGCGATCCACCTTTGTTGGATCTTTGCCGCTAAAAGCACCCCCGCCATGTAGGGCGAGTCCTCCATAGGTGTCGACCATCATCTTGCGTCCGGTCAAACCAGTGTCAGCAGCAGGGCCACCGAGTACAAAGCGACCCGAGGGGTTGATGAAGATGTGTGTATCTCCATCAAATGGAAAGTCCTCAAAGGAGGGTAGCAGCACTTCTTTTATGATTTCAGCTCGTAAGGCCTCGTAATCTTTGTCGGCATCATGTTGCACTGATACAACGATCGCCTCCACATGCACAGGAACATCACCTTCAAATTCAACGGTAACTTGTGCTTTACCGTCACTATGGATTCCTTCGATGATTCCTTTCTTGCGACACTCATCGAGTGTGCGACAGATGCGATGAGAGAGTTCAAGAGAGAGGGGAATAGCAGATTCGGTTTCATCGGTAGCATAGCCGTAGACCGTGCCCTGGTCTCCAGCACCGAGTTCAGTCTCTTCAGTGTCAGCTTCTCGCACTTCAAGGGCGACTGCTACTCCGCGAGCAATGTCGGGACTTTGATTATGCAGGAGAACACTAATGTGAAAGTCCTCACTGGCATAGCCACAATCTGCGAGGGCCCTACGTACCACTTTACGGACATTGATCTCTCCGTCACAGGTCACTTCTCCCGCTACGATGATCTGTCCTTTGGTCGCCATCACTTCACAGGCAACACGCGAAGCGGGATCAATGGTAAGGCATGCGTCGAGGATAGAGTCGGCGATATAATCGCACAGCTTATCAGGGTGTCCCTGACAGACACTCTCGCTTGTGAGGAATGTTTTCATCTGTTGTGTTCCTTTATTGCTAGTACGCTAGCTCCGGCCCCTTGCAGTCAAGAGTCGCTCCATCAGGTCATCCTGCGGATTGCTCCCTTGGAATGCTGCGGTGGAGTTCTCCTTAACCACTTGGAATATTTGATACCAGAGCTGATTGATCTGTTTCATGTATTCGCGAGACATCGCCACGTATGGCGAAGCGATAGCGGCACCGGTGGTCGGGTGCTTTGCTAAAAACCCATACTCACTGATGGCCATCTCACATTGAATCCAACGAGCCACAGCCATTGCGTATTGACTGATCAACTGCGGGCTCACTAGGTCCTGACAGCGTCGTTCGCTTAGCCAGTTCCAAGTCTCCGTGTAGATTTCCTCAGCATCAAAATCGATGCCGTTCTTCTGCGTGACCGTCATATAATATTTTGCCGGTGGCATCTCCCTCCCCTCGAGGTCTGGAGCGTCCGGCAATTCTACGACAGGAGCCTTCCTGCCTTCGTTGATTCTATCTATGAGTGCCTTGGGTTTTCTCCCAGCACCGACGCGGGCACCGCCACGGTTCGTACCGTCTTTTGCCATGTTGCACCGCCTTTATTATTACGAGAGGGGTTAATACCCTGTTTGAAAACGACTTTTTGCGCGTGAAGGCCCCCGCCCGTTGTAAGGGGTATAGGGC
>DASRNL010000072.1:0-2430 GCA_035647415.1 Sphaerochaeta sp.
CTGATAAGCTGTGCGATTATATCGCCGACTCTGTTCTCGACGCATGCCTTACCATTGACCCCGCTTCCCGAGTTGCGTGCGAAGTGATGGCCACCAAAGGGCAGATCATCGTAGCAGGAGAAGTGACCTGTGACGGAGAGATCAATGTCCGTAAAGTAGTACGCGAGGCTCTTTCAGATTGTGGTTATGCCAGTGAAGACTTTCACATTAGTGTTCTCTTGCATAACCAAAGCCCCGACATCGCTCGCGGAGTGTCGGTTGCCCTTGAGGTACGGGAAGCTGACATTGAGCAGACTGAACTCGGTGCTGGAGATCAGGGAACGGTCTACGGCTATGCTACCGATGAAACAGAATCCGCTATCCCCCTCTCTCTTGAACTCTCTCACCGCATCTGTCGCACACTCGATGAGTGTCGCAAGAAAGGAATCATCGAAGGAATCCATAGCGACGGCAAAGCACAAGTCACCATTGAATATGAAGGGGATGTCCCCGTTCACGTTGAGGCGATTATTGTGTCGGTGCAGCATGCGCCTGACAAAGACTACGTGACCTTACGAGCTGAAATCATAAAAGAAGTGCTCCTACCTTCTTTTGAGGACTTTCCGTTCGATGGAAATACACACATCTTCATCAACCCCTCGGGTCGCTTTGTGCTCGGAGGCCCTAGCGCTGATACAGGTTTGACCGGACGCAAGATGATGGTCGACACCTACGGAGGACTTGCCTTACATGGTGGTGGGGCTTTTAGTGGCAAAGATCCAACAAAAGTTGATCGCTCTGGTGCCTACATGGCGCGCCTGATTGCCAAGACTATTGTTGCCTCCTCACTGGCGGCCAGTTGTGAAGTCGCCATCTCCTATGCCATTGGTAAAGCAGATCCGGTTGCCTTGAGTATCAATACCTTTGAAACTGGGCGTCTTGATGATGCAAAGCTTGCACAAGCGGTGTTGAAGGTATTCAACCTCCGGCCACAGGCCATCATTGAGCTGTTAGAGCTTCGCACCCCGTTCTATAAACAGACCTCCTGTTATGGACATTTTGGGCGACCAGAGTTCCCCTGGGAGCTTGCCTCAGAGACACACATCCAATCACTACTGGAGGAGGTCGGCTATGACCATTGAAAAGAAACACATTGATACGCTGCTGCCAGCAGACTACAACCCTCGTAAAGACCTAAAAGCTGGAGACCCTGAATACGAGAAGCTAAAGCGTTCGATTGAGCAGTTCGGATATGTAGAGCCGGTGATCTGGAACAAGGCTACCGAGCGAATCGTAAGCGGCCACCAGAGAATTAAAGTGCTCAGAGAGATGGGCCTAGAGTCGTTGGACTGTGTAGTGGTGGAACTGTCCGAAGAGCGCGAGAAGGCTCTCAACATCGCCATGAACAAGATCAGCGGCGAATGGGACAAGGACAAACTTGCTCTGCTCATCACCGAGCTGCAGGCAGAGGACCTAGATATCTCTTTAACAGGATTTGACCCGGCTGAGATTGATGATCTGTTCAAAGACACCCTTGCCGACGGTGTACATGATGATGACTTTGATGTAGAGGGTGAGCTTGAAAAGCCTGCATTCTCTAAAACGGGAGATCTGTGGAAGCTTGGGCGGCACCGTTTGGTATGTGGGGACAGCACCAAAGCTGAAACCTATGAGCTGTTGATGGCCGGAAGTAAGGCAAACCTCGTAGTCACCGACCCTCCCTACAACGTCAACTACGAAAGCCGTGCAGGCAAGATCAAAAACGATAACCTTGCCAATGATACCTTCTTGCAGTTCCTCCACGACTCCTTCACTAATATCGCCGCAAACATGGCAGACGATGCGTCCATCTATGTGTTTCATGCAGATACCGAAGGGCTGAACTTCCGTAAGGCCTTCAGTGAAGCGGGCTTCTACCTATCCGGCACCTGCATCTGGAAGAAGCAATCTTTGGTGCTCGGTCGCTCACCATATCAGTGGCAGCATGAACCGGTGCTCTTTGGGTGGAAGAAGAAGGGCAAGCATCTGTGGTATACCGGGCGCAAGGAATCCACAATCTGGGAGTTCGATAAACCGAGAAGAAACAAAGACCACCCAACAATGAAGCCCGTTCCCTTGCTTGCCTACCCCATTATGAACTCATCGATGAGTAACACCTTGGTGCTCGATCCCTTCGGCGGCAGTGGCAGTACCCTGATTGCTTGTGAGCAGACTGAACGCCAATGCGCCACCATCGAGCTCGATGAGAAGTATTGCGATGTGATTATCAACCGCTATATCGAACTGGTCGGAAGTGCTGAGAGCGTTACTGTCCAACGCGATGGGCTTGAGTACTCCTACGACGAGATTGTCACAAAGGAGGAATCAGATGGCTGACCAGACGCAATGGATAGCATTGCTTGCCACCCTATTTGGCTCTGGTGGGATTGTACTGTGGTTGCTCAATCGTCT
>DASRNL010000073.1:0-13472 GCA_035647415.1 Sphaerochaeta sp.
CATTACATCTGCTTTTGATAGGGGGCAGAATCCTTTGTATTCGCCACCAAGGTCGACTTCGAATCCACCTTTAATCACTTTGATGAACTTTCCGAGGATTGGGCTTCGATCTTCAGCAGCTGCACGCAGCTCTTCGGTTCGCTCTTTGAACTCAGCCCGTCGTTTACTGACGATAACTTGGCCGCCTCTTCCCTCTTTGTTGACGATAACAACCTTGACTTCATCTCCGACTTCTGGTTGCTCATCCCACTCATCACTGGAGATGCGTCCTTCACTCTTATAACCGACATCGACGAATACGTACTCGTTGTTCACCTGGACAACAGTTCCGGCCACGAGCTGGCCATCTTCGATTCCATCAAGAGATTTAAGATACTCCTCCTGCAGTAAATCCTGCATTGTGGCCATCTTTGAATCCATTCCTTGTTCTTCCGTCACTTGATTTCTCCTGATCCTTAATTTGCCTATTTATGTTCGCTCTTGCGCATAGAAATAGCAGATAACACTTTCCCACAAACCGCATCAATAGTCAAGTGCGAGGTGTCTAGGTAGAGGGCGTCGTCGGCAACCTGTAAGGAGCCGACTTCTTTATTCCGATCGATTGTATCTCTGGCAAGGATTTGCTCAAGCACCTCTTGGTAGGTTTGCCCCTCTGGATGCTGGCCAAAGCGCCGCTGTGCACGGATCTCTGGATCGGCATCGAGGAACACTTTTAACTCGGCGTTCGGAAAGACAACAGTGGTGATATCCCGTCCTTCAACGATGACATCCCGGTTGTCAGCGATGCGGATCAGCTGCTCGTTGACGTATGTGCGCAGCGGTACATAGGCGCTGATCGCAGCCACGTGGCGGTCGACTTCTTTGGTGTGAAGCATATCCTCGATATCCACCCCATCGGCATAGAGGCGTCCGTCGATCACATCGACGATGGTCTTTTTTGCTCGGTTCAGTAGTCCCTCTGTGTCGCTTGGCTCTCCGCCGGAAGCAAGGTGCAGGTAGGTGTAGGCTCGATAGAAGGAGCCACTGTTAAGGTATGAGAAGCCACTTTTTTCTGCCACAAGCTTTGCAATAGAACTCTTGCCTACTCCTGCCGGTCCATCGATCGCTACTACCATCGTCCATCCCTCCTCGGGCGTATCGGTTCGGTCTCTCCCCTTAGCAACGCATCGATCTCACTCTTGCGCAAGGTGCGGTAGTGACCGACCTTGAGGGTGTCCAACTCGATGCAGCCGATGCGGGTGCGCACCAGCTCACTGATCTCATAGCCATAGTGTTCAAAGATACGACGGATCTGCCGATTCTTTCCTTCGGTGAGGATGATCCGGGTCCAGGTGCGTGAGTAGAGTTCAAAGCGCTTGATCGTATAGCGTACTCCATCGATGATCACCCCTTTGAGCGCCTCTTCCATGTGACTGCGCTCCACCCGGCTTTTGGTACGGACCATATACTCCTTCTCCACCTCCATGCTCGGATGGGTGATCGCTTGGGCGAAGTCTCCATCGTTGCTGTAGAGGATCAACCCCGAAGAGTCGCGGTCCAACCTGCCTACATGGAAGAGGAGGTGTTGGGCGGGGGTATCGATCAGTTCCCGAGCGTAGAGGGTCTCGTTGGGATCGTAGTTGGTGGAGAGGTAGCCGCGGGGTTTGTGCAGAGCGTAGTAGAAGGCTCGCTCTACCGGTTGGACTGTCTCCCCATCGACCATCACAATATCATCCTCACCGATCCGGGTAGCGAGGTCGGATACCCGCTGCATATTGACCGTTACTCTGCCCTCTTGGACCAAGGTCTCACAGAAGCGACGCGATCCGCAGCCGCTTTTTGCTAAAAAGGAATTGATCCGAATCGGATACTCAAGTTGCATCTTCTGCTTCCTCCCCCACTTCCTCTGTACCCTCTGGTTCACTCATCGGTGGCTTCTCAAAACGCTCCTGGTCGATCTCACTGAGCTTGGGTAAAGAGGAGATCGATTCTAGGTTGAACTCAAAGAGGAACTTTCGACTGGTTCCATAGAGGATCGGGTGGCCGACCACATCCTTGCGGCCGACGACTTTGATATACTCGCGCTCTCTAAGGAGGCGGATAATAGAATCACTGGAGACGCCGCGGATATTCTCGATTTCACGGCGGGTGACCGGTTGACTGTAAGCTATGATCGAAAGGGTCTCCAGCGCAGCACGGGAGAGCCTGCGGTCCACGCGCCTTCCATAGACGGCTCGCAGCTGCTCATGCAGGTCTGCTGAGGGAAGAAAGTGATAGGAGCCGTGGCTCTCACTGACATCCATGCCGTGCATATGGCGACCAAAGAACTCCTTTAACTCAGCAAGGGCAGCCAAGAGACGCTCCTCGTTTAAGTTGGTCATCCGTTTGAGCCGCTCCAGGCTCACCGGCTCGTTCTCTAAAAAGAGAATGACTTCAACGAGGCGTGCATCAGCGCTCAAAAGCGCGTTTTGGGTAGCCATCACAGGTCCTCCTCATCATCGTCAGCATCCAGATCTATCTCCTCTTCCTCTTGGAGGTATTCAAACTCACTCATGTCCTCACGGAGGAAGCGTTCTTCCTCTTCTTCGCTGATAGCAACCGGCCCCATCCGCACGTACTCAGGCTCCTCATCATCCCAATCATCGGCGTACAGCTCCCCGAAAGCCTCGTCGCGTTTACGGATAAGGATGGTGCCGAAGCTCTCGCTCTGCAAGAGGACGATCTGTCCGAGCTTGGTGGCATCCAAGATCGCCATAAACGCGCTGACGATATGGGCAAGACTAAAGAAGTCTACGATCAGCTCCTCAAAGGGGAAGTAATCCCGGGTCTCAAAGAACTCTCGCATCAGGGTGAGCTTCTCCTTAACGGTCACCTCTTCGTAGACATTGAAGACTTTGCTCGGTGAGATACGGGTGATCAGCCGCTGGAAGGTGTGGAAAAGGTCATTGAGTCCGACCTCCCCAAAGAGCTCTTCATCGCCGAAAGGAAGGCGAAAGGCTGAGGTCTTGCGGGAGATATAAAGCTCGCCGCTGGTAGTGGTATCGGTGAGCAGCTCGGTGTACTTGCGGAACTTCTGGTAGTCGAGCAACCGCTCCACCAACTCCTGGCGGGGGTCCTCATACTCCTCATCAAACTCCAACTCCACCGGCAACAGCATCCTGCTCTTGATGTAGAGCAGGTCAGCTGCCATCTTGTAGAAGGCGGTCAAATCGCCGAGCTCCACCTCCGCCTCCTCATCTTTGAGGTAGTCGAGAAACTGGTCGGTGATATCGCCGATAGGAATATCGTAGATATTGATCTCACTCTTTTGAATGAGAAACAAAAGCAGATCCAGCGGGCCTTCAAAGATCGGGGTATGAAATGTCTGTTTACCGGTGTTCTGCTCACCGATATGCTCTTGATTATGCACTACGTTTACCTACCACGGTAGTATAACCAAGAGGACAAAAGATAACAAGAAACCCACTTATGTTTCGCTCTCTGGTTCAGCAGCTTCCTCTACCGGGTCAGGGGAGAACATGATTTTACGCAGCTGCGTATCCAGCGTCTCTATGATGTCAGGGTTGTCCTTGAGGAAGTTCAAGGTCCGCTCCCGTCCTTGACCGATGCGCTCTCCTCCATAGGAGTACCAGGAGCCGCTTTTATCCAAAAGATCGTGCTCTATCGCCGCATCCAGCAGGCTCGCTACATAGCTGATACCTTCACCGAACATCAGATCAAGCTCGACCTTCTTAAAGGGAGGGCTGACCTTGTTCTTCACGACGCGTACCCGCACCCGGTTGCCATAGATATCATCTGCCCCACGGCTTAAGGATTCGATGCGGCGTACTTCTACGCGGACTGAAGAGTAGAACTTCAGTGCATTTCCTCCGGTGGTGGTCTCAGGGTTACCGAACATCACGCCGATCTTCATGCGGATCTGGTTGATGAAGACGATGGTGGTGTTGCTCTTGGAGAGCAGACCGGTGAGCTTGCGCAGCGCCTGGCTCATCAGCCGAGCCTGCAGGCCCATATGGCTGTCGCCCATATCCCCGTCGATCTCCGCTTGAGGGGTCAGCGCAGCTACCGAGTCGATGACGATGATATCCATCGCACCGCTGCGCACCAAGCTTTCGGTGATCTCTAGGGCCTGCTCGCCGCTGTCCGGCTGGCTGATCCACAACTCATCGATGTTAACTCCGAGGTTCTTTGCATAGGTGGGATCTAAGGCGTGCTCGGCGTCGATGAAGGCGGCGATACCCCCGGCCTTCTGTGCCTCAGCTACTGCATGCAGCGCTAAGGTGGTCTTACCGCTGGACTCAGGGCCGTAGATTTCTACGATCCGGCCCCGCGGATAGCCACCGATACCCAGCGCTTCGTCGAGGAGAATCGAGCCGGAGGGGATTACTCCGATATTGAGATCCTGCTCACTCTCTCCGAGCTTCATCAAGGATCCCTTACCATACTGCTTATCGATCTGCATCCGTGCTGCTTCGAGCGCTTCACGCTTCTGTTTCAAGGTTTCATTGCCTGTTTCAGCTTTTTTCTTTGCCATCTCATCTCCTCATCTATTGTACAAGGACAGTATATATTTACTCTGCTTCAGGGTATTCAAGCACCAAGGTCACCGGACCATCATTGGTGTATTGTACCTGCATATAGGCGCCAAAGGAACCCGAAGCTACCCTCGGCACCAAGGTTTTCATCTCTGAGATACAGGCCTCATAGAGCGACTCTGCAAGGGCGGGATCCCCTGCCCCATTGAAGGAGGGGCGGTTTCCCTTTCGCAAATCCCCATAGAGGGTAAACTGACTGATGATCATCACCCCACCATCGATATCGGTGACGCTCTTGTTCATCTTCCCAGCCTCGTCGTTGAAGATACGCAGTTTGGCGATCTTCTGGGTAACCCAGGCGACTTCAGCTTCAGTATCAGTAGGAGAAACACCGAGGTAGACCAAGAGCCCATGGTCGATCGAACCGAGCTCAATACCATCGACTGAGACCGTCGCCTCTTTCACCCGTTGGATGACCGCTCTCATCGACCGGCCCGCTTGTGCATCTCTCTTACAAAGGCTGCTCGGTCAACGCTGTTGAAGAAAGCGCTACCGGCGACCACTATATCTGCTCCAGAACCTGCTACCTGAGCGATTGTCTCGAGGTTCACTCCCCCATCGACGCTGATGAGAAAGTCCAAGGAGCGTTCAGCCCTCAGGGCTACGAGCTCTTCGATCTTCTGTAAGGTGGAAGGGATCAGCGCTTGGCCTCCGAAGCCTGGGTTCACACTCATGATCAGGATCAAGTCGACCATATCGAGGACTTCTGCGATCGATGCTACCGAAGCCGAAGGGATCAGCGAAACCCCGCTTTTCATCCCGTGATCGCGGATCTGCTGCAAGGTGCGGTGCAGGTGCAGCGAAGCTTCAGCGTGAACGGTCAGATAATCACAGCCAGCATCGGCGAACTCTTTGATATAGCGCTCAGGCTGGTCGATCATCAGATGGGCATCAAAGGGCAGTTCGCTGTCGTCGCGCAAGGCGGCGATGAACTGCGGGCCGAAGCTGATATTGGGGACAAAGGTGCCGTCCATCACATCCAGATGGACCCAGTTAGCACCGCTATCAGCGATGGTACGTATCTCTTCACGCGCCCGACCGAAGTCGGCGGCAAGCATGCTTGGTGCAAGCAGTAATGATCTTTCTTTCATAGTCATGTTATAGCAACATACCATCGCTTTTGCAACGGCTTACCCGCCGCTACTACTATATATTTGTTAATGGGACATGCGCTGCTAAGAAGTAGCATCTTTGGACACTTGGAGCAATTGCTCAAAATGACAAAATGTGATATGGTGTATATACATATAAGTGAGACACAACCGAGCAGGCTATGTCCCAGTCTGCCCGGTTTCTTTTACGTACTACTATTCTGATGAAATCTGGGAGGAAACCATGGGGTTCCAAGCGATAACTAATCTACTGAAAGAAGAACAATGGACTCGAAGCACCGTCACCACCTATACGGTCAAGAACTTCGAGGAGTTGGATGGATATCTTTCACAGATGAATGAAGATGATAAGGATGAAGCTAAGGCGCTCTGCGACACCCATCTAGCCGAGAAAGAGAAGAATAGCATCATAGCGATGTATGTCAGTGGGTCGATCCAGCTCGAACGACGCAGCGTCGATGATTATCTGCAGCTGTTGACCCTCACTGAGATGTTTATCGAGGCAAAAAAACCTAAGATTGTGGAGCTGCTTGCCAGCAAAATCCTTACTCGCAGCGAGAATAAGCATGCGCTGCGACTGCTTGCCGCCTCCTATGAAGCCTCCGGTAATACCAAGGAGAAGGTCGCCCTCTGGCAACGGTTGGTGAAGGTCGATTACGATGAAGTTGAAATTGTGGTCCAGCTCGCCGAACATGCCCAAAAAGCTGGTGATGCAGAGAGCGCTGCCTCCAACTATAAGAAGGCGATCCACCGCCTCATCAAGCGCCGTGACATCTCCTCGGTGCGCAGTATCCACACCCAACTGCTGAACCTTGGCACAGAGGATTTCGGTTACTTCCTCGGGGTTGCTGAACAGGTAGCGGTAGAGAGCAAGAGCACGGCAGTAGCACTCTTGCGCGAACTGGAGGTTGCCAACAAGGATAAGGTCGACAACCTGATCATCATCCAAAAGCTGATCCTCACCTTCGACGGCGAGGATGCGGTAGCCCGCGATCACCTCGTGCAGAGCTATAAGCAAAAGTACAAGGATCACTCCCGGTTGGAGAGCTGCCTCGATGCTTCACACCTTACCAGCGCCTTCAACCGCGATATCCTCTACTCTATTGAGGACTTTGAAACCAATATCGCCTTTGATAAGGGAACCTTTGTCTTTCAGAACTCCACCAACAGAATCGGACGTATCCGCTCGATCGATGAGAACGATGTCATCGTCGACTTCGCCGGCCAGGCCACCAGCCAGGGCTCTCGGCTCTCGACCAATATGGCCTTCAAAAGTTTACAGGCGCTCGATCGCGGACATATCTGGGTGCTCAAGAGTGCCCTGCCCCGCGAACGGCTCAATGAGAAGGTTATGGAGGATATCCCTTGGACCTTGATGACAGTGATGCGCAGCTTCGATGGAAAGATCAACCTCAAGGAGCTGAAGGCAGAGCTGGTTCCTTCGATCATCCCAGCCCGTCAGTGGACCAGCTGGCAAGCGAAGGCTAAAAAAGAGCTGATGGCCAACCCGCTCTTTGATCTCTCGATCACCGAGACCGATACCTACCTCCTACGCTCCACTCCGGTCAGCTATGAGGAGAAGCAGCTCTCGGTCTTCCGCAGTGAGAAGAATCTCTACGATAAGATCAAGCGGCTGAAGGACTTCATCAGCAGCAAGGGTGATGTGGAGAGCGACTTCTTCTTTGAGATGGTGCGCTACTTCAGCGACATCTTCTTTGAAGAGAACGGTGCGTATAAACCGATCGTCGATGTGACAGACTCGATCTTCTCCTCCTACCTGCTGCTCAAGGACCTGGTAGTCAACCAGAACATGAACTTCCTCAGCTGGCCTGAGAATCTGAGCTTTAACACCCTCTATGAGCGATCTGCAGATATAGAGGCGATCTTTGCAGCGATCAAGGACTCTGACATCAAGAAGAGCTTCATCGACCATGTGGTCGATGAGGTGGATGGTTGGCAGAAGGTGCTCGCCGCCCTCTTCCCTTCGTACTTGACTAGCTATATCCCAGAGGTCTTCAAACAGAATAAGAAGCAGGCGGCCTTTGCAAGGGTCTATAAGGATGCAGTCGAATCCTATAAGGAGAAGAGTGCGATGCTGCTGTACCTCATCAAAAATGGGGATCCAAAGCTCTGGACTCGCAGTGGGGTGACCGAAGAGCAGCTGCTCTTCACCCAGCTGCAGCTGCTCGATCATGTCAACCGCCTCATTGAGAACCGGAAGGACGTGACCGAGAGTCGCCGTACCGCCAAGGCCTTGATGGGCTTCCTCTTTGATGAGAAACGGGTCTTCACCTACATCGAGGAGGGCACCGAAGAGGATGCTCAGAAGATCTACAGCCTTGTTGCCAATACTACCGCTCTGCCCGGAGGACGGAAGATTGAGGTCAAGCACGCTATCAGCGTCCGCTTCCCCGGCTTCAAGTTCTTCGATGAGAAAAGCCAAGCGGATAAAGAGGATTTCATTCCCACCGGTCTCTTCTGTACCCCTGCCTCCTTTGAAACAAAGAAGAAGGAGATCGAGCACATCCAACAGGTTGAGCTCGTCGAGGTTGCCAAGGAGATCGGCGCCGCTCGCGAGATGGGAGACCTCAGGGAGAACAGTGAGTACAAGTTCGGCAAAGAGAAGCAGAGCATGCTCACCAACACCCTGCAGCGCCTCGCTGAAGAGATCGATCGAGCGACGGTCATCACCCCCGATAAGGTAAACCCCTCGCGGGTAGGCTTCGGGACTCGTGTCAGCTTTGTCGACCACCGAGATGAGAGCGAGGTCGAGTATACCCTCATGGGTCCGTGGGAGTCTAACCCCGATGAGAATATCATCAATATCAGCGCTCCTTTCGGCAGGGCATTGCTCAACCGAAAGGTCGGTGAACGCTTCACCTTCACCCTCAATGAGCAGAAGTATGACTACACCGTCAAGGAGATTGTAGTAACTGAGTTCTAAGGGTTAGTCCTCGTCAGTATAATCCCCCATCCCACGGCCGCGAAGCAGCTGCAGGAGGGGGATTTTTGCGACCCAATAGCTGACAACCAAAAGTACTAGGAAGGCCAAACCAATGAGGATCAGCCGCGCCAAGGTGCCGAAGGTGGAGCCGATAGCCCACCACGGGGGGCTAAGGGTGCGATAGAGCAACCCCGCTGCCACCAGCGGCAGGTTGGCAAGCAGAACCTGAAGGAGCGATCGCCAGAAAAAACGGTCTGAGAGCAGGCTGTAGTGCTCGGTCAGGGCAAAGGCGAGGAGCAAAGCGACGACCGAAAGCGAAATGCCGTTGGCTAGCGGGAGGGCGATAATCCCCAAGCCTACGCGCAAGCCTCCCCACATCAAGAGGATATCCAAGGCGTTCTGTAACAAGATCATCACCGTCATCATCCGGTACTTATTCACTGCATACCCTACTCTGAGCAGCATCGCATAGAGGGCCGTCGGTAGCAAAAATACCAGATAGCCGCGGAGCACCTGGGCAGTCAGCTGTGCACTTTCATAGGTGAAGTTTCCACTCTGCAAGAGGACACTCACACACTCATGGGCCAGCACAAAGAGCAGAATCGCTGCCGGAATCAGCAAGGCGGTGAGGTTGTTGAACGCTCTTCGGGATACTCTAATAAAGGCACTATGGTCTGCAGTAGCAAAGGCTGTAGCTAGCAGTGGCAGGCTGACTGCAGCGATGGCATTGAAGATGATCCCATAGGGGGTCTGATAGAAGATCGTTGAGTTCGCCAAGGCGGTCACGCTGCCGGTTGCCAGCTGTGAGGCAAAGCGGTAGGTGATCAGCTGGGTGATCACCTGCCCGACCATCCCCAGCGAAACCAAGGCCCATGCCTTCAGCGTTGCGAAGAGCGGAGTGTTTGCCGCTCTGAGGGCCGGGCGTACCCGATACCCTTCACGCCGGAGTGCTAGGTAGCTTATCGCAGCCTGTGCCCCTCCTCCCACCACTGTTGCTACTGCCATGCTCATCGGTCCGATAATCGGCGTTAATACCAGCACCAGAGCGATGACAGCCACCGAGAAACAGAGTGGGGCCAAGTAGGCGACTAGGAAGCGGTGATGGGCTTGGAGGACCGCTCCAAAGAGCGCTGCAACACTGATGCAGAGCAGATAGAGCATGAACGGACCCAAGAGCGCTCCACCGAGGGCGATCTGGGAGGCGGAGGAGAAATCACTGAAGAAGGCGATGATCGCTTCCCCCCAGCGATAGGTGATCAGGATGATTGGAATAAAGAGCAAGAGCTGGTAAGTCAACAGCAGGCGAAAGAGCAGGCCGCGACGCTGGCGCTCCTCTGCAGCGCCCATCGAGGAGAAGGTGGGGATGATCGCAGCGTTGATCGCACCTTCGCCAAAGAGCTTGCGGAAGTTGTTGGGGATATTGAAGGTGAAGTTGATAACATCAGCGGTTGGACCGCTGCCAAAGACGGTGGCCAATACCCGGGTGCGCACAACACCGAGGAGACGGCTGAGGAAGGTGGCTGCACCAACGATTATGCTGGAGCGTCGAGCTCTTCGTTCATCCGTAGAAACGCTCAAGGTATCCTCGCTTGTATGCCGCAAAACTGTCGGTGGCGATCGCCGCTCGAATCTCCTCCATAAAGGTGTAGAAGTAGGTCAGGTTGTGGATGGTGGCGAGCATCGGCCCGAGCATCTCGTTCGCCCTGAAAAGATGATGCAGGTATCCGCGGCTATACGATTGGCATGCGATACAAGGACAATTTGGATCGAGAGGTTCGGTGTCAAACTTATGGGCGACCTTCTTGATCTGCACTACCCCATCGTCGGTAAAGAGTCCCCCATTGCGCCCCATTCTGGTGGCAAGCACACAGTCAAACATATCGATCCCTGCCTCTACCGCCTCAAGGATATAGTCGGGGCTTCCGATCCCCATCACATAGCGAGGTTTCTCCATGCTCGTCAGCGCTGCGGTATAGTGGAGGTAGTGGATATACTCCTCTTTGGTCTCCCCGACTGAGAGCCCACCGATGGCGATGCCATCGAAGGGTTGTTCGTTGAAGAAGGCTGCGCTCTCGGCCCGCAGGTCCTCGTAGAAGTTTCCCTGCACGATGCCAAAGAGCTTGCCGTTAAATGCCTCACCGAGAGCTGCGCGATGATCGAGCGAGCGAGCTGCCCAACGATGGGTCTGCTCCATCGCCTCTTTGGCCGCATGGAAGCTGATTTTAGGCTCAGTACAGACATCGAGGACCATCGATATATCGCTTCCGATGGTCTGCTGGATATCCAGAACTTTTTCTGGGGTAAAGAGGTGGCGCGATCCATCGATATGGCTTTGGAAGTGTACCCCCTCCTCCACGATCTTTCTTAACCCGGAAAGGCTGAAGACTTGAAAACCTCCGCTATCGGTCAGCAGGTTCCGGTCCCAATCGCTGAAGGGGTGCAGTCCACCGTAGTGCTTGAGCACTTCCACCCCTGGGCGCAGGTAGAGGTGGTAGGTGTTGCCGAGGATAATCTGATACCCAATTTCAGCGACATGCTTATGCAGAATCCCTTTGACCGTGCCTGCGGTGCCCACCGGCATGAAGACCGGGGTTGTGACCTCACCGTGGTCGAGGTAGAGAGTTCCTAAGCGCGCATTGCTACTGGCATCCTGGTGTCCAGCTGTAAATATTCCCATCACGATACCCTCACGATTTGTCGTTCTATAAACGCCACCATAAATACCACAATCATTGGAATTATCATAGCTGTTGTAGCGCTGATCACCCCTTGGCGAGCGATAATTAGGGTCAGCATCTGTAGCACATAGTAGATGACAGCGATAATCAAGGAACTGATGATGGAGAAGAGAAGGACATTCTTTTTAAACCGATAGGAGACGGTCAGTGCTACCAGAGCGAGGATGAAGGGGGAAAAGGAGTCGAAGAAACGCTGGGCAAACTCTACCGCTAAGGGGTAATACCGCTCGATGTCGACCGCTTGAATGGTACGCAGGTACTCCACTGCACGGAAGAACTCCATCGTCTGAATATCATCGCTCATTTCACGAAAGTACGCAGGTTCGAGGCTAAAGAGCGGTAACGCGTACTCATCTTCAAAGTATTCAACCACCCCACCTGCATCTTCGTTGATCCTCTGGATGCGCACATCGCTGAGGACCCAATGCCCCCGATCAGGGTGGTAGTAGGCGCTTTTTGCATCGATACGCTGAGAGAGTATCCCATCGGCTCCCATGATGAGGATCAGCGCTTCACTGAGGCGGTGATCGCGGTCGCTATACCGAGTTGCACGCACCAGGTATCTGCCACTAGGATCGCTGACGATGAGGTTTCGAGTGTCGTGGGAGGAGCGCTGACCGAAGAACTCATCCTCGATCTGTTGGCGTTGTTGGATCGCAGGAATTGCAACCTTTTCAGAGAGTATACCCTGCGCGAGTGAGAAACACACCGCTAGCACAAGGATCGGAATAATAATGCGCTTATAGCTGAAGCCAGATCCGGTGAGACAGAGCATCTCGTTGTTTGCTTCACTCTGTGAGAGGTAGTAGGCGATCGAAAAGAGCAAGGAGGGGGCGATGGCAAAAAGCAGCGCTTCAGGCAGCGCGAGGAGGGTCAGGTGGGCGATCAACGAGAGGGATGCCTCACGGTTGAGGTAGGTATCGAGGTTACCAAAGAGATCCACCGAAAGCAGGATTAGGGAGCTTAGGAGCATCGTCACCGCTGAGACGGTGATGATACTGCGGATTGTGTAGCGGTCCAGTACCTTCATAGGCGCCTCATAGAGAGCAATCCCCCAACTCCGAGGAGGGTCACTACGATGTTCGCGAGCCAGATCCATCCTTCAACCGGAAGGTTAGAAGAGAAGACCTGTAGTTGACTGAAGAAGAGTAGGTACCAGTAGCCTACACTCACCAGCATCGAGATACCAAAGCCGATGAGTCGTCCATGCTTGATGCGAAAGAGCGAGAGTGAGAAGGTCAAAAGCACCAAGAGGGTGCAGGCAGCGCTTAAGGCATACTTTTTTGCCAACTCTGCTCGGTAGTACCGTAGATAGAAGTTCACCGGCGGCTGGGCCTTGAGCCGCTGGATATCTGCGGCAAGTGCCTCTCGTTCGGTATCCGAAGCACTCGCATCTAGGAGCCGAACTCGCTCCGCTATCCTGCTCTCATGCCGTTCGATATCCGTCGCGAGGTTCTCTTCTTCTGTTGCGATCATCGCACGCAAACTGGCTACCGATAGCTGTGAGGGGAGCACAGTGGGGTTGGTGAAGCTCTCTTCGCCGAGGTGGAGAACCAAGGTCGCTTCTTTGGCTTGTGAGAGCGACCAAACGGCGTCTGCGTTGCTGTTGAGAATAATCGGGTTGGTTAAATCAAGGCGATAACTCAAAGACTCGAGGTCGATGAGGGAGAGCTCACCCTCTTTCGCTCCGATGACCTGCCCTGCCCGTTCCCCCTCCCGATCTAGGTAGATGAGATCATAAATCTTGGACTCATCGACCCCTCGGTTGGTGAGGCTCCGCGAGCCGAAGGTGCTCGTGCCATGGGAACGGATCTCCAAAGTCGGAACATCAGCAAGGATTTCGCTGTAGAGCTCTCGGTAGTGCTCTGCGCTCTTGGGAACGAGAATATCAGCGGTTAAGAACGTAGCACCGCTGATCAAAAGGGAGAGCAGAAAAATGGGGATAAAGAGGCGGTAGCGGCTGATGCCGTTGCTCCGTAGCGCCAAGAGCTCGTTGTTGGCGCCGAAGTCACCGATAACCATACTGCTAGCAGCTAACGATGCAAAAGGAAAGGTATAGAGAAGAAACTGTGGGATGGAGAGGACCACCAAAAAGAGGACACTC
>DASRNL010000074.1:0-4473 GCA_035647415.1 Sphaerochaeta sp.
GTGTTTCTACGACGATCGTCTGTAGCCCGAGGTAGGAGGCAAGCGAAGCGATCGCCTGGTTAACGTGCCCGCCTCCGACGAGCAGCAGTCTCGTCTTCTGTACCGGTAGACTGTAGTAGCACCGAAAGCCATCGGCTTCAACGAAGCGTGGCTGCTTGGTTTTAAGAACACTTTGGGCATGGGTAACTGCAACGGCGCTGGGATTGCCCACTGTATTGCCCGCCTCATCGACACCAAAGAGAGCAAGTGCTGGCTCAATCTGCACCGCTAGGGTGCAGTAGCGGTCTGCATCCTCCCAGTCAGCGAGAACTCGATAGTACTCGGTGTGTAAGTCAGTGGCGGTGTGAAGGAGGAAGAGGAGGTGGACGCTGCCCATGCCTTCCTGCACCTCGATGGTCTGCTCTGAGAGGAGGATCTCCTCCTGGAGGATCTTTTGGGCATGAGCTAATGCTTGGGCTTCGAGTTCTCCACCGCCGACGGTCCCCCAACTCGATCCATCGGAGGCGAGCAAGAGCGAGGCAGAGCGTCTGCTCGCTGAACCGTAGGTCTGCAATATCAATACGTGCACAAAGGAGATCTGCTTAGTAGCATAGGCAGCTGCTTGGCTGAGGAGGGAATCTCTATTCATCGTTGTAGGTATCGTAGCACCGCTGCCTTTAAGGAGCAAGAATTGGATTTCTTTTATAACTAGCAAGAGCGAGAAAGGCCGCTACGCTGAGGGTATGAGTACACAAACCTTTCTTATAAGCGGGGTGGATATCATCGATGATCGATACCATCTCTGTCTCTTGGATGCAGCAGGAAAGCAGCCGCGTTACTACCGAGGGCGTGTTGATACAGCTGCCGGTCAAGATAAGCTGCTGGAGTATCTCGGCTGTGACTACCAAGTGGTCATCGTCGAGTCGCCCCTAGCTCTTATGCTGCTCGCTCATCTTGGGGCAGAGCGGGTTGCGATTGCCAAAGAGGGGGAGCACTATGAGATTTGGCAGCGAGCAGGAATTGAGCGAGGCAATGCGATGGCACGCTTTGCAGCCTCGCTCTACTACGACTCACTCTTTGAGCCCCCTTCGTTAAGTGATCGGGAGTTTCGTCTGCTGTTGCTCGCCGAAGAGGAGCGTATCAACCAAGCCTTCTTGCGGGTGAGGAAAGCGCAGACCTTGATGGAGGCAATCCTACGCGGAGAAGCTCCTGCTGATGCCTTCCAGCAGGCGATCTCCCTCATGGAGGAGGAGCCGATTCTTGATCCTAGTGGCGCCGATGCGTATCAGTGGGAGAGTGATGAGCACTCCTTTATTGCCCGCTTAGTTGCGGCGCTAAAAAAATAAGGCGCCCGAAGGCGCCAGTACTCTCAGTGATGCCCACTCTTAGATGGCGAGCATCTCCTTGAGTTTGGGGTTTTTCTTGATATCCTCTACGAGATCTCGAGCGCGGCCCTTGTTCTCATAGGAGCGATCTTCGAAGGTGTAGCGGAAGTTGGTGTGCACATCGTAGGAGCCATCCATCAAGGCGTAGGCGTCCTCGGTCATCACCAGCTCCTCGTCGGTGGGGATCACCAGAATCTTCACCGGCGAATCATCGGTGTTGATGGCAAACTCACCGTTGCGGGAGCGACAGGCTTCGTTCTTCTCCTGATCGAGCTTCGCACCGATGACCTCTATGCCCTTACAAGCACCTCTGCGGATCTGTGGTGCCATCTCACCGACACCAGCGGTGAAGACGATCGCATCGACGCGGCCACCGAGTAAGGTTGCATAGGCGCCGATATACTTGGCGATTCGGCGACACTCCATATCGATGGCGAGGGTGGCGCTTGCATCTCCGGCTTTGCTTGCAGCTTCGACATCCCGGCGGTCGCTCTTGCCACAGATACCGACGAGGCCACTCTCCTTGTTGAGGGCAGCGTCGATTTCTTCGGCGTTCATGCCGGTCTTCTTCATCATATAGGGGATGATCGCCGGGTCGATATCACCACAGCGGGTTCCCATAATCAAGCCTTCGAGGGGGGTCATGCCCATCGAAGTATCGACGCTCACTCCGCCCTTCACTGCGGTAATCGAAGCGCCGTTACCGATGTGACAGATGATGAGGTTAGTATCTTCATTCGGGCGGTCTAGAATCGCTGCTGCACGCTTTGCACAATAGAGGTGGCTGGTTCCGTGGAAGCCGTAGCGTCGTACATTGTGCTCGGTATACCAAGAGCGAGGTAGGGCATAGTGGTATGCATCCTTTTCCATCGTCTGGTGGAAGGCGGTATCGAGAACGATAGCCTGGGGGACGGAGGGGATTGCCTCAAGCGCAGCTTCGATGCCCAGGATATTCGGCGGGTTGTGTAGCGGAGCCAAGTGCGAGAAGCTCTTCAGCTGCTGGAGCACTTCATCGGTGACCAAGGCACTGCTTTTGAAGATCTCTCCACCGTGGACGACCCGGTGTCCGACAGCTCCGATCTGATCGAGGCTGGTGATAACACCGTACTCTTCATCGAGGAGCATCTTGATGATCAGCTCGATCGCCTCCTTATGGGTAGGGGAGGAGAACTCGGCGTTGTAGTCGGGCTTTGAGTTGGCCTTGTGCTCGATGGTCGAGTATTCAAGACCGATGCGCTCTACGACACCAACGGCTAAAATGTCCTTGTTGGTCCAGTCGTAGACCTGGTACTTGGCAGAGGAACTGCCACAGTTGAGGGTGAGGATTACCATTAAAAACTCCTATCTGCAACCTGTTATCAGGATTGAAATGCTAGTGATGGCCACAAAAGATTAAAACACTAAATCAGAAAAATAGCAACTATACGGCTGAAGCAACCTCCTATGGGGCATCCCTTTCTCTAGTATGAAGCGCCTGGTGTGTCTCCTTGTCTCCCTTGCACTCGCTGCGAGCATACGTGCAGCGAGTGTGCGTGTGGGTGGGACCCTCGGAGCAGGTGCATACCAGCTCTCCCTTAACACCGAACAGCTCTCCTTCACCCTCGCTGATGGAGCATTGAGCACCGCTGCTATTACGCTAGGAAATGAGCTCTCAATACAGGTTGGCAAACAACAGCTCAGCAGCTTTTTTTCAACCCTCGGGGCGAGGCGGGTGCAGGTTGTAAGTGTTGCTGATCGCCTCTTCACCCTCTCACTCTTACACGATGTCTATCAGCGCCCGAGTCTGATCGTAAGCTACCAGTCGCTGCGCTTGGGTGTGCTGCCCCCTGCAGGTCCTCCGCTTTTAGAGAGTACACCGCTGTTGGTGGGCAGATGGTGTGCTACCCACAGGCGTGCTCGGTTGCTCATAGAGGGCTCATGGAGTGCAGATGAGGGACTGCTCCTTTATCAGCACATAACGGCACACTTTGGTCCGGTTACCGTGGTAACCGCGCTCGGCTCAGAGACAGGGGAGCGTGAAGCACAGCTTGAGCTTGGGGCAAGCAGTGGACAGTGGAAGGCAAATGTCCTCTATAGCCAGAGCCTCGGTGTACGTCCGCTGTACAGCGGGGAGTATCAAGTGGGCAGTCGCTCACTGGAGAGCTCCCTCTCCTATAGGAGCACTATAGGGACCTTCTCCTTTTCTCATACAAGGAAGCTCACTAGCGATGAGGCTGCACACACAGAGATCAGGCAAACGTGGCAGTACAGCTACCGGTATCAGCAGAGTCAGATCAGCTGTACGATCTCAGAGAAGGGGATTGTCCTTGTGAGCAAAGAGGAGGACAGAAGTCTCACCCTCGGTGAGGCAGCACTCGGGGTTCGGTGGAGAGTGAGGAGGTCTCCGTGGTGCTTTGAAATTGTCATACAAGAAGGAGGGCGGCTTACCGTGCTCTGGGAGGTCACTACTACCACTGACCGAGGTAGTTGATCTCCTCCTCCAAGAGGACCCCGGTAGCAGCTACAACCTGTTCTTTGATCAGGGCGATGAGCGCCTGCACATCAGAGGAGGTCGCAGTGCGATGGGGGTTGATGATGAAGTTAGCGTGTGCTTCAGAGATACTCGCCCCCCCGATTGAGGTGCCCTTTAAGCCCAAGGATTCGATCAGGGCCCCTGCACTCTGCTCTTGTGAGGGGTTTTTAAAGATGCTCCCGAGGCTCGGGTAGCGAAAGTGTCCCTTCTTATTGCGCGCTGCTTTGTACCCCTCTATACGCCGCATCGCCTCACCCTTTTGCGCAAGGGGGGTGAGGGCGAAGGCGACTTCAGTGATCAGATGATCGCCGTGTTGGACAAAGGGGGAGTGGCGGTAGCCGAAGGCAGAGCGGTGAGCGGGCTTACGGTAGAGCTTCGCTTCGCTGTCGAGGTACTCCGTCCAGTAGAGCAGATCAGCGACCGCCTTGCCGTTGGCGCCGCTGTTACCAAAGACAGCCCCACCGACGGTCCCCGGCAAGCCAGCAAGCTCCTCTAAGCCGCCGAACCCCGCATCGATAGCGGCCTTTACAACCTGGTCCATTGCAGCGCCACTTTGGGCGATGAGCAGCGATCCTTGGATCCGAACTTGGTCCAAGG
>DASRNL010000075.1:0-17378 GCA_035647415.1 Sphaerochaeta sp.
GGAAGGATTTTTTTCAATGCCCTAGACAGAACCGGTTTTTTCAGTTACTATCCCTCTAGTATCAAAGGGGCGGATAACTCAGCGGGAGAGTGCCACGTTGACATCGTGGAAGTCGCCAGTTCAATCCTGGCTCTGCCCATCCTACAAGCACCGAAAGCTCGGTGCTTGTTTTATTGTTTCCCAAAGGTGGCGATTACCTCCATCACCTCTTGGATCTTCTGTTCACGCTCCGTCTCATCGTTGCTCTGCAGCGCTGCCACCACACAGGTATCGAGGTGACTTTCTAATACAATATGTTCTACACGTTTCAGTGCACTGATCGCTGCGCTGAGCTGCAAGAGAATATCCACACAGTATCGCTCATCGCTTACCATGTTTCGAATTCCTGTCACTTGGCCGGCTATCCGGGCAAGACGCACATCAACCTTCTTTCTCGTATCTTCGTTCATACTTACTATATATACCCCCATAGGGTATATGGTCAAGAGGCATTGGGGGAAATAAACGGGTAATTATCCCTTAGATTATCGCAGATTGTGCATGTTCTGGATCTGCATACCTGAGGGGTATGGAGTGGAGCAACTTTAGGCTTACAGCGTTTATGTGCATTTCATACGTTGAAGCGATTAGGGTGCTGGTGTTGCCGTTTAAGCTAGGGTTGCCCTAGATTAGTCGTCGAAGAGCTTCTGCTTCCCCTTGCAATTCTTAGTGTCTCTTTGCATACTGCCTGCAACCTATGAAGAAGCGTTGGTACGTACTCAGTATTCTAATTCTCCTATTGTTCCTTCCTTCCTGCTCAAAAAAAGCAGCCGAGGTGGAGAGTCAATCCTTTATCATGCTCGGAACCCTCTGTCGCATCTCAATCTATGAAGGAGCGAGCGAAGCGGCCTTTGCAAGTGCCTTCGCTCGGATCAAAAAGATCGAGGAGCGGATGAGCCTACACTCCGATGCCAGTGAAATTGCTCAAGTTAATGCGATGGCGGGTATCGCCCCAGTTGCAGTCTCTCTGGATACCTTTCTGGTGGTAGCAGAGGCGCTCGAGTTTGCTGCACTCAGCGAAGGTGCCTTTGACCCGACAGTCGGGCCGTTGGTCAAAGCGTGGGATATCGGTTTCGATGGGGCTCGACTTCCTGACGCCCAAGAGATTGCTGCCCTGCTGCCCTTGATCGACTATCGGCAGGTAGAACTCGATGCAGAAGAGCAAACAATCTATCTGCCTGTAGCGGGGATGGCACTGGATCTTGGCGGGATTGCTAAGGGCTATGCCGCTGATGAGGCCGCCCGTGTGCTAGTTGAACATGGCGTGAAGGCAGCGATCGTAAACCTCGGAGGCAATGTCCTGACGGTAGGGATGAAAGCAGATCATTCCCCGTGGCGCATCGGTGTACAGGATCCAGAGAGCGATCGAGGTGAGTACTCGATCGTTGTACCCTTAACAGCAGAGAGCTTGGTCACCAGTGGCCCGTATGAGCGTTTCTTCATCCACGAAGGTGCAACCTACCACCACCTCCTGGATACCACGACCGGCTATCCTGCAGAAACATCCCTAAGCAGCGCCTCGATAATTAGCGAACGTTCTATCGTAGCCGATGCTCTCTCTACCACCCTCTACATCCTCGGAGCGGATCGTGGCCTTGCTCTCATCGAAACCCTCGATGGGGTAGAGGCGATCCTCTTTACCGAGGATAAAACCATCCTCAAGTCCAGCGGTGCCCCTGCTATCACGATTGTTGACCCCAGCTACCAGGAGATCTAAGGAATATTTGTTGCAAGATGTTGCAACCTCATGGTATCATACAAGCGATTCATCGCCTGCGATGTGACGGCTTGTCACGAAGTAAAAAGGTAGGAAATGCGGCGATGAGCAAATCCGGAGGAGGGGTTATGGTAGGCAGACATCAAGAGATTTCGTATATCGTCCGTGAAGGACAACAGAAGGATCGTTCACTCGCAGAGGAGCTCTTTCCCCTTGAGCAGATCCAGGCTGCTCGTCGCTTTCACAAGCAGCTTCCTGACTACCGCATGACCCCGCTTCAGGGGCTCTCTGACCTTGCTGCAATGCTGGGGATCGGGGGCATCTGGACCAAGGATGAGTCCTATCGGCTCTCCTTGAACAGCTTTAAGGTCCTCGGTGGCTCCTTTGCACTCTATCGGTACCTGCAGCGGGAGCTGGGGGTGTTGGGAGAGGAGACCTCCTTTGCATACCTTGCAAGCGAGGAGGTAAAAAAGAAGGTTGGAGATATAACCTTCGCTAGCGCCACCGACGGCAACCACGGTCGTGGGGTCGCTTGGGCAGCACAACAGCTAGGGTTTAAGAGCGTAATCTACGTACACAAGGATACCAGCCAACGTCGCATCGATGCGATTGCGAGCAACGGTGCTGAGGTGGTGGTCATCGATGGCAACTACGACGATGCTGTTCGCCAGGTGAGCGCCGACAGTGAAAAGAATGGTTGGGCGGTTATCAGTGATACCAGCTGGGATGACTATACCGAGATCCCCACCTGGATTATGCAGGGGTATATGACCCTCTACTCTGAAGCTCAAGAGCAGTTTGCAAGCGTAGGCATCGCCAAACCCACCCACGTCTTCATCCAGGCGGGAGTAGGGGCACTCGCTGCCTCTATCATCGGCTTCTACCACTCGCTCTTTGGCGAGGAGGCTCCGGTGTGTGTCATCGTCGAGCCAGACAAGGCTGCCTGTATCTACGAGAGTGCGCTCGCAGATGAGGAGCAACCGCAGTCGGTGAAGGGTGCGTTGGATACGATAATGGCAGGGCTCGCCTGCGGGGATCCCAGTCCCCTTGGCTGGCAGATGCTCCGTCAGCTCACCGATGCGTACCTGGTAGTTCCTGATTATATCGCGGCAAAGGGGATGCGGATGTACGCCAATCCAATCGGAACCGATCCGAAGGTGGTCAGTGGAGAGAGTGGAGCGGTTACCCTTGGGGCGCTTGCAGCAATTCTCCACTACGATCAGCTTAAGGATCTGAAGGAAGCGTTGAAACTCGATGAGCAGAGCCACGTACTCTGTATCAGCACCGAGGGTGATACCGACCCAGTCCACTACCGCCAGGTTGTATGGGATGGCTCAAGCGCAGTCCCTGAAGAGTATCTGATCAACCTCTGATTCTCTTGCACAGCTGATAACCACGTCTCGCGTTGGGGCGTGGTTTATTTTTGCTCTTTTACACCTGCGTGCTGCTTGACAGGAGGAAGGGAGAGCATGTAGCATGCTAATACATTGCGCAAGGCAAAATCTTGCAAAACAGATTGGAGGATATACCGATGAGTATCTACGCATATACCGTAACAGGGAAGGATGGGTCAGAGGTCAAGTTGGACCAGTATAAGGACCAAGTGCTCTTGATAGTCAACACAGCAACCCAGTGTGGCTTTACCCCCGAGTATACGCTGCTTGAAGAGCTCTATAAGCGTTACAGCGATCGAGGGTTCACCATCCTGGACTTCCCCTGTAACCAGTTTGAGAACCAAGCCCCTGAATCGATTGAGGAGATCGATGCGATCTGTACCCTCAACTATGGTACTACCTACCCTCGGTTCGCAAAGATCGATGTGAATGGGGAGGGGGAGATTCCTCTCTATACTTACCTCAAAGAGAAGCAGGGCTTCTCTGGCTTTGATCCAAAACACAAGCTGACTCCGGTCTTGGAGAAGCTCGCAACTGCAGCTGATCCTGACTATAAAAACAGCAGTGCGATCAAGTGGAACTTCACCAAGTTCCTTGTGGACCGCAATGGAAAGGTCGTCGCTCGCTTTGAACCGAGCCAAGACCTAGAGAAGGTCGCTACGGCGATCGAAGCACTCTTATAAGCGGTGTAGCGGCGCCTTCGGGCGCCGTTACTATTGCGGCATCAACATACACGCCATTTGCATAAATATAGACTTTATGCATATTCCTCTATACAATAGCACCCATTATCAACACAGAGGTCTCTGCATGAAGAAAAACATTGATTGGGCAAGTTTAGGATTCACCTATATGCCGACGGACAGTCGGTATGTGGCACAGTATCGCGATGGAGCATGGGATGCAGGGGGATTAGTACACGACCCCAACGTGACCATCAGTGAATGTGCAGGGGTCCTGCAGTATGCGCAGACCTGTTTTGAAGGCTTGAAAGTCTATACCACTGCCGACGGCAAAGTGGTGGCTTTTCGTCCCGATCTGAATGCTCAACGGATGGTAAAGACCGCCGAGCGCCTTTTGATGCCTCCCTTTCCTGCTGACAGATTTCTTACCGCTCTCAGCGAGCTGGTAAAGGATAACCTCGCTTGGGTTCCTCCCTACGGGAGTGGGGCAACCCTCTATATCCGCCCCTTCCTCTTCGGTAGCGGTGCGGTTATCGGTGTAGCTCCCGCCCCAGAGTACACCTTCCGCATGTTCTGTACTCCGGTAGGACCGTACTTCAAGGATGGGATCAAGCCGCTTCGGCTGCAGGTCGCCCCATACGACCGAGCAGCGCCCAGAGGAACTGGACATATCAAAGCAGGGCTCAACTATGCGATGAGCCTCTATGCAGGGAATCAGGCCAAAGAGAATGGCTTCTCCGAGAACCTCTACACCGATGCGGCAACCAATAGCTTTGTCGAGGAGACCGGCGGGGCAAACTTTATCTTCATCACCAAAGATCAGAAGCTCGTGACCCCAAAAAGTCCGACAATCCTTCCGTCGATCACCCGTCGCTCGCTGGTGACGGTAGCAAGGGATATCCTTGGCATGGAGGTAGAAGAGCGACCGGTTCCCCTAGAAGAGCTTGCTAGCTTTACCGAGGGTGGGCTCTGTGGCACCGCAGCGGTTATCTCTCCGATTGGTTCGATTAGCACCGAAGAAGGGGAGATCTTCTTCCCCAGCGGTATGGAGGAGATGGGCTCGGTCACCCGCAAGCTCTATGAGACCCTCACCGGTATTCAGATGGGGACCATCGCCGCTCCTGATGGGTGGATCTATGAGATCGCCTGAGCTAGTGGGATAGATCGTGGCTTACCTCTAATACAAAGCCGAGCAAGAGCGAAAGTGGCTTCGCTTGGGTGCTATCCCAGGCGGGGACTCCCGTGCGTGCAGACTCGCTGAAGAGGGTATGGGAGAGGTCGAGAATCAGACGGAACTGGTAGGCGGTGTTAGCGATAATCCAGCCAGGATCCTTTCCGATGGCAAGACCAATCTGCACGCCATAGAGCGGCCTTGCTGTCTCGAGTTGAGTCTCGGTGTAATGTTTTACGAGGTTCAGCCGTTTGATTCCCCCGTAGATTTGTACTGACGGGTGAGCCCACGCCTCAGCGCTGCCAAGTCTAAAGATCTTTCCTATACTCCAAGAGCCGATATTCCTCCGATAGAGATTGTCTGATCCCATCTGTCCATTGGAATAATGCACCGTGCAGGAGATCGTCTTGTAGCGAATCGCTGCGATACGGGTTTGCAGCCCATATAGGTCGTAGGTAATCCCAGCTGAGAAGGTCAAATCTCCCGAGACAAAGCGCTGAGGCTCTCTGAGAGCGAGCGGGTTGAAGGTGAAGTATCCGTAGGCGAAGTCAGAGTTAAGGAGGGCCGTCCACGAGGTCCTCACTAGGTGTGCATCGTAGGAAAAGGAGAGCAAGGGGCCGCGATATTGGGCAGCTTTACGTGCCTGTGCGGTGCTTGCGCTATGGTTCCATTGGTAGGAGTATCCACCGGCGATGGTAAAAAAGGAGCTGAGGGTGAGTTCCACAGTCGCTGTAGCTTCGCTCTCCCAGGTCGGGATATGGGTACCTGAGAGGGTCATCCCAAGGTCGACCAATGTCCAAGGATGCCTAGCACTGAGTGTTACGCCGAAGTATGGGTAGACTGCGGTAGTAGCAAAGGCAGATGGCAGTGAGACGAGCACCCGTCCGAGCGCCGTATGAAAAAGATTTTGCACCCACTCTAAGCCCAGATCTCCCACCATCGTCACTCCGAGCTGCGGGGTGAGGGAGAAGGTGGTCCGCTTGGGTGCAGTGAGACGAATTGGATATGAGGCGACCAGCGTCGCACTGTCAAAGCGCTCCTTTGGGGCACTCTGCTGATCGGTGACCCCCTCTACAAAGAAGCGAAGTCGAGCAGCTGAATCAAAGGTCAAGTCGGTGATAAAGGAGAAGGAGTGCCCATCATCTTGGTTGTTCCCCAAGCCCATAGTGATCCAATCATTTCCGGTTCCAATCGCGATGGCGGATACCCCTGCCCATAGGGGAAGGGTAGCAAACAGCAGGATGAAGATTAAACAGACTGCACCACCATACCAGCGGAAGCGATGGGTACTGGACACGATACAACTCCTCTATCTGTATCCTACCGAGAACAGTGGGAAAACCCAAGTAAAATATAGGAGCTCTCGGCTTTTGCGCACTCAATGATGGCAAACAACAAAAAAGGAGTCCGTGAGGACTCCTTATGGGTGCAACCTCCGCTTAGTAGCGGTTGTAGCTCGGGCGAGGACGAGCGATCGCCTCGTTGACCCGCAGGTTGCGTCCACCAAATTCGGTGCCATCGAGTTCGCTGATAGCTGCATCAGCTGCACTCTCTTCTTCCATCTCGACGAATCCAAATCCCTTGGGGCGACGAGTGTCGCGGTCGATGATGATGTTAGCACTGAGGACGGTACCATACTGTGCAAACAGTTCACGCAGCTCCTCTTCGGTGGTGTTGTAACTCATGTTACCAACATAGATCTTTTTTGCCATGTAAAGCATCCTTCACAGGTTCAAACCTGTCTCTAGCGTATTTGCTCTCTTTGGCGCAGTCGTGAACAATTAACCTGTCTGCTGGTGGGATTCTGTGAAGAATGCATACGAACAATAAGGTAACAGACCAGCTGCAACGCAAAATCAAAGCACTCTAACGGTAGCACGAGCAAATTTGATTGTCAATTATTCACCCTCATACTCTGCTCATCATTCGATCTTCCTGGTAAAGGGCATACGCAGCTGTTACCATGGATCTATGAAACACATCGAAGTTGCAGCAGCTGTTCTCGTGGAAGAGGGGCGGGTCTTTGCCGCACAGCGAGGGGATGAGGGACCGCTGGGAGGTAAGTGGGAGTTTCCCGGTGGAAAGCTAGAGGCTGAGGAATCTCCTAGCAATGCGGTGGTGCGAGAGCTGCTTGAAGAGCTCCATACCACCGTGGAGGTCATCAAACCGCTGCTTACCGTCAATCATACCTATCCGACCTTCTCAATCACCCTCCATGGGTTGCTCTGTCGACGTCTCGCTGGCGAGCTGATCCTCACCGAACATCAGCGTGCTACGTGGGTGACAAAGGAGCAGCTCTATACCCTCGACTGGGCAGCAGCTGATATACCGATAGTGGATGTGGTTGCGAGGTTGCTCAGTGAATGAGTTACGAACGAGCCTTACTACAGCCTTCTTAGATCATCGGCAGCGCTCATCGTTGGGGCTGAGGCCTACCTTGGTTCTCAACAATCCCCCTGATACAAAGGTGGTCGATGTGCTTGTCGCAGAGCTCGCTGTGTGCCATCGGTTTGCTTTTTCAGTAGCGTTTATCAGCAGAGGGGGCTTAGCCTCCATCCTGCAGCCACTTTATAGTGCTGCTGAGCGGGGGGTGGGGGGGAGAATTCTCACCTCCGATTACCTCTCTTTCACCCATCCTCTTGCCTTGCAAGTCCTCTTAGAAGAATTCCCTTCCATCGAGGTTCGCATCGCTAACCACCGAGGGTTCCATGCCAAAGGCTACCTCTTTGAAAGCGATGCTGAACATCTTACCGTCCTGCTGGGCAGTTCAAACCTCACCCAAGCAGCCCTTTCCACCAACGAGGAGTGGAATCTGCGGCTCGTCTCTAAAGAGGAGGGGGAGCTTGCTAAGCGGACCCGTAACGCTTTTGAGACGGCGTGGATTGACGCCCTTCCGCTGACAAAAGAGTGGCTAGAGGTCTATGCTCGGTCCTATGAGATCTATCACCAGAGCCCACCGAGAGCGCCACAGGCTTTACCTGAGGCGGTAGTAGGGGCAGCAGCGCAAAAGCGGACAAAACAGTTTCAACTCAATGCAATGCAGATCCAAGCGCTCGAGCGCCTTGCTGCACTGCGCCAAGCAGGCAGAGCGCAGGCGCTGGTCGTCTCCGCTACCGGTACCGGAAAGACGATCCTTGCCGTCAAGGATGTTCAGCGGGTACGCCCCAAGCGGCTGCTCTTCATCGTACATCGACTACAGATCGCCTCTGAAGCAAGAACTGTATTCAGCGAAACGCTCCCCTGGGAGGTGGACAGCGGTATTATGGGTGGTGGAGTCAAGGAGACAGAGGCACCGTATCTCTTCACCACCATCAATACCTTGGCGAAGGATTCAGTTCTCTACTCCTATAGCCGAGATTGGTTTGACTATATCATCGTCGATGAGGTGCACCGCGGAGCAGCGAGGACCTACCAGAAGGTACTGCAGCACTTCCGCCCGCACTTTTTGCTGGGGATGACCGCCACCCCCTACCGAAGCGATGGAGAGGATATCTATGCACTCTTTGGTCACAGCCTTGCCTGTGAGATCACTCTCAACCAAGCCCTTGAAGCGGATCTCTTGGTTCCTTTCCACTACTATGGGATCAACGCCCTCACAATCGGTGGGGTTGAGCGGGAACAGCTCAGCGACTTTGCCCGCCTCGAGAGCCAGGAGCGCACCAAGCGGATTCTTGAGATCATCCGCCGGTACTCGCTGGGCAATACACGCCCGCGTGGCTTGATCTTTGTCAGTCGGACTCAGGAGGCAAAACAGCTCGCCGATGATTTGAATAGCCTTGGTATCCCATCTCAAGCGCTCAGCGCTGCTGACAGCCAAGCCGAGCGTGAGGCTGCCTTTGCAAGCCTTGAAGCAGAGGAGGGGCTCGCCTACCTCGTCTCAGTGGATGTGCTCAGTGAAGGCATCGATATTCCCTCGCTCAATCAGATCATTATGCTCAGACCGACCAAAAGCGCCATCGTTTTTGTCCAACAGCTTGGCAGGGGGCTGCGCAAAGACCAGGGGAAGGAGTTTCTCACTGTCATAGACTTTATCGGCAACTGGCAGAATAACTATCTCATCCCCATCGCCCTCTTCGGTGAGTCCTCCTATCGTAAGGATACATTGCGCAAGCTGATGCAAGGTGGCAGTTCAGCGATCCACGGTGCGAGCACAGTGAACTTCGATCCGATCGCCCGCAAACAGATCTATGAGGCGATCGACCGCGCCTCCTTTAAGAACAGAAGGTTCTTGCGCGGTGAGTATGAGCTCATCAAACAGCGCCTTGGGCGCGTGCCTATGATGGTAGACTTTATCGCTTTAGCGGCGATGTCCCCGCTCTTGTTTTTGGAGTACAGGCCGACCTATGTAGCGTGTAAAAGCCTGCTGGATAGCTCCTATACCCATCGCCTCACCGATGCGCACTTAAGAAGCCTCGCCTTCTTCGGGGCGGTCGTCGCTCGGGGGATCCGCATCCAAGAGATCCTCATCATCGAAGCGCTGCTCGCAGACCCTGCTGGATATACCGTTGCCGAACTCAGCGTTCTTTGTAATGAGCGTTATGGATTTGTGCCCTCACTTCGGTCGATGGAGTCGGCGCTGCGCATCCTCTTTGATGGGTTCTTCAAAAACGCAATGCGAAAGAAGTATGGCAATATCACATACATCGATCGAAAAGAGGACCATATCACCCTCAGTGCTGCGTTTCAAGCGCTGCTTAGGTCTCCGGAGTACCTCAGCGAGCTTGAGGATCTGCTCGCTGTAGGCAGACACTACTACCAGAGCGAACACCAACGAGGGCGTGATGAGAATGATCTGGTGCGCTACCAGAAGTATACCAGAGCCGATGTGGTGCGCCTTTTGGGGTGGGAGCAGGATGATTCAGCTACCGCTTTTGGGTATCGGGTTAACTACGAGCTACAACAGTGCCCCATCTTCGTCACCTATCACAAGGATAGTGAGCGGATCAGCGCTTTGATCGACTACCGTGACCGCTTTTTGAGCCCAGATACCTTTATCTGGGAGAGCCGGTTCAACCGGACAATCCATTCCAAAGAGGTGGTGGCAATCCGCGACCCCCAGATAGAGAAGTTTCTCTTTGTAAAGAAGAGCGATGATGAGGGGATCCACTTCTACTACCTAGGGAAGTTACACTTTACTGCCAATGCTCCGAGCAGCAAGACCGATGAAAGCGGTAAGGTACACCCGGTGGTGATGATGCGCTTCGCCTTGGAGGATGCACTGCCCGATCAGCTCTATCGCTACCTCATCACCGAAGAGCTGAGCGAAGAAACCGGTGGGATACAGCCTGCATAAGGGTGGTGAAACTCTTGAGTTGTGCACAAAGGTGGAGGATACTAGAAGTAGCAGACATATCCCTGCTAGGTGATTATCTTGTCTGCTCTATACCACAATACATGAGGGAGGGCGCACATGGGCCGAGAGAATCGAGAGACGATTCGCCGCTATGAGGTCTGGGACCTCGATGAGGTTGACGATGAGGACGTAGAAGACGAATCATCGTGGGAAGATGAGTTCGATGAGGGTGAGTGAGTCTGTACTGAGGGTAACCGGCTGCAGCATCTCACTTGCGAGTTTTGCCCCCCGCTTGTCGTAGTAGGTGACCACCAGGTGATAGACCCCTGGGTTGAGGTCCAGTGACCCGATCCATGCCTCTGCAGGGAGGTAGTGGGTCGACCTAAGGTCCGCCTGTTCAGCGACCTCAGCGGAGACGGTAAAGACAAGATCGAGAAGTAAGGAGAGGAGGGTCTGTTCCTCCTCTTCTTTCGTTACCGCTACTTTTCCTAAAAGCCGTGCGGTGGTGCGCAGGTAACTTCTCTGTCGTGCGAGGGCAGCCGTTGGTCCAAAGGTATCGAGGGCGATTCGTTCAAGGGATTCGATCGGTTCGAGCAAAAGGCGCACACCATCGCTGGTGGTTACCTCGATGGCAGCGACAGCAGAGGGACGCATCTGTAGCGTCGGATAGGCAATGCGCGCTTGGAGGTCATTGCTGAACGGCAAATACTCCACCAACTCCTCCCGTTCAGGGGATTGGCCAACGAAGGAGAGCAGGTGTAGCCGCGCCTTCCCTTCTCTAGGAGAGCCAAGGTGCAGATCCTTCGGAACAGTGAAAGGGTAGAGGTGGGGTTGCAGAGAAAAAGCCTCGAGGGCTGCTTGCTGTGCATAGGAGGTCATGCTCCAGTCCGCTAGGTGAGCAGAGACAATACTAGCAAGCCAGTGGAGGAGGGCACTGGTGGTGAAGGTTGTCCGTACGCTGCTGGATGCATACGGCAGATTATCTGCCTGTGCAGTCGCTGCTAGTTGTGCTTGAGCTCTCGCATAGCGGTCAGAGAAGTGAGCCTGCTTTTCGATAGCCCGGCGCAGCTCAACCAACGCTCCCTCACTCTCCCCAAGGGCGAGGTAGTTCAATGCTTTGATCAGGTTGATTGCCAGCTCCTCATAGGCGGAGGCTTCGTACGCCTTAGCAGCATCGTTGATCATATACGAAGCGAAACCTTGGCTGATGCTCTTGGTATACGCCTCCTCGATGAGCCGTTCGCTTTCGCTAAGCAGTTGATTGGATTGCTCCCAGTTTCCGCTGTAGTGGTTCAGAATCCCTAAGTCATAGGCAAGGATAATTGGACCCTGGGCAGCGCGCATCTGATCGCTGCGCCGTTCAAGGGTATATAAAGCCCGAGAGAAGTTGCCTTGGCGGTAGTGGGTGTCGACCGCAGAGAGGTCGATATAGGTCCCGCAGCTGACGAGCAGTAGCGTAAGCACGAGGGAGATACAAGCAAGGATACCGAGCTGACGGTAGCGTTCAAATCTCATCAACCTCCCCCTCCTTAGGCGGATTAAATGTACCATCGATACCCTCTTGGTGCAATGAAAAGTCTTCTCTGCTCAAGGGATTATAAGAAAACATGATGAAAGAGAAAAAAGAGCAGTGTTTCTTTTGTACAGATTCCTTCTTCTCTGGTAGAATGAAGGCGGTACTACCAACATAGTGTAGGAGGGAGCGATGAAACGAGGAGTACTTTTGCTATTACTCATACCACTACTGTTTTCCTGCCAAAGCGGGACGCAGGTGAAGCGGATCGCTACCGATAGCGATATCGATCTTAGCGGCAGGTGGAACGATACTGACATCCGCCTCGTCTCGGAGGCGTTGGTAGAGGAGTCGCTCTCAGGGTCTTGGATACGGGAGTATCGTATGGCGCACCAGGGCGAACGTCCGACGGTAATCGTGGGTACCTTTTTAAACCGCAGCAGCGAACATATCGACACCGCCATCATCACCAAACGCTATGAGATGGCGTTGATCAACTCCGGACAGGTGGAGATGGTCGCCGATCAAGCGTTCCGAGCCTCTGTACGGGAGGAGCGGGCCGAGCAGCAATATTTCGCCAGTGAGGAGACTGCCAAAGCTCTTGGGCGAGAGATCGGTGCAGATTATCTTCTCCAAGGAGCGGTACGTACCAACCTCGATCAGCAAGGCAATGAGTTAGTGCGCACCTACTATGTGAGCGCTGAGTTAATCGATATTGAGACCAACCGGAAAGTCTGGGTAGGGGAAGAGACGATTAAAAAGCATGTGAAACGACCGAAGTTTCGGTTTTGAGGAAGATAATGCGTAGACTGGCAACCCTCTGTATATTGCTTCCACTGTTGATCAGCTGTGCGACCACCACGAGCGCTGTCCCTCGGTGGGTCACCCACACCTATGACGAGGTCTATCCTCAGAGCATCTATCTTGCAGCAGTAGGATCGGGCGCCGATCGCGATGCCGCAGTCGATCGAGCCTATACCGCACTCTCTCAGGTCTTCAGCACCGCAGTACAATCCACCATAGTGACCAGCACCCATGTTGGCACAACAGGTGGTAGTGCAGCCGCTGAAGAATTTTCTGAGAGCAGCGACTTCTTTGCGTGGGGGGAGATTCGCACTCTGATTGAAAACTTGGTAGGCAGCGAGGTCGTCAACACCTATATCGATGCAGATGGACTGCTCTACGCTCGGGTGGTGATGCATCGCCAAAAGAGCGCTGAACACTACAGCAGAGAGATTGCTACCCTTGCCCAGCAACGCAGTGCTCTTGCCCGTCAGAGAGGAAACACAACCGACCCCCTCGCTGCATGGATGTTAGTCAATGAAGAGATTGCTCTGGCTAGTAAGGCAGATACCCTCGGAGCGCAGGTAGCAACCCTCACAGGGTTACAACCGCAATCTATGCTCGCTCCCCTGATGCTAGAGCGCAAAAGACTTGCGGCAAACATCGGTGTCAATATAGCGGTTGTCGCCCAGGAGGAGGCGACAGAGAAGCGGATCGCTAGTGCCTTAGCTGTCTGGGTAACCGAGCAAGGTTTTTCCTTAGATCCGGCGGGTCCCTATCAGCTGCGTGTTATCTATGCTGATGAGACCGAAGAGATGGCAGGCAGCCCCTATGCACATGTGCGCTACCACATCAGCGGTTCGGTACGCACAGAGAAGCTCCATTATTTGAGCTTTGAAGCAAGCAAGCGTGAGACAGCGCTCAGCGAAGCACAAGCACGCCTACGAGCGATGGAAAGTGCAGCAAAGGCAGTCGCTGCAGATCTCACCGCGGCACTCGCTGGCCAAATACAACCGTAGTACTCCTCTTGGTACTGAAAACATGTATTATGGATTCTGCAGCATGTAACTCTGATTCACACCTAATTTCAATACTGTGATTTTATTACATGTTTTGCTACTACCCCCTCGTAATCGTATTATCTCGATGTTCCCCAACAGGCTCCCCAAATCTCTGGTTGTGTTGCTATTTTGACAGTGTATGCTACCATGTGTGTAAATAAAGCTATTGGGGCACATTGCTGTGTCTCTTTTGTTTGGAGAAAATGAGTATGAAGGAATATGGCATCATTTTGCCGACACGAGGAGAGTGGATGAAAGCACTGGTTCTAGCAGTGAGCATTGTTGCTCTTCTGGCTAGCTGTGGCACGACCAAAGCGGTAGACGGGACTCAAGTGGACGATTGGTGGAACAATCCACCTGCAGACACAGCTGAGTATCACTATGAAGTAGGGATGGCAAAAGGAACGACTCAACAGGTCTCCCGTGATTGGGCAAAAGCCAATGCGAACTCTGCGTTAGCACAGTATATCAACAATGCCATCGACACCATCGTTGTCAGCTATGTAAACGATGCAGGGGAGCTTGCAACTCAGAACACCCAAGCTGTTGCCGCGTTTGAATCGATGAGTAAACAACAGGCGACAGCGACCCTCACTGGAGTCTCCTATAGGTATCAGACCGAAGCAGATGGCACGGTCTATGTTTTAGCGCAACTGCCAATCAACGCCTTTGCTGAAGAGTTGAAGCAGGTGCTTCAGGAGTCTTTTGCAAAGAACGAAGCAGCAGAAGCCAATGCGATGATGGACGCTGCGATTGAGAAGTATTTCACGGATTGAGCTTCCCATAGCAGATGAAAGAGATACGTATACATGGTATCGGCCCCACTCATAGGGGCGAGCTGTGCATTTTTAAGATTATCCGTGTCGTTGTTTTGAAAAGATTGAGTACGTATCGCATTATATCAACAGGGCGCCTGCTGTAGTGATACCACCTACAGGAGGATTGTTCGGTGCAGGCGCACTGATCGCTACGGAGAGAGTAGATGGTTCAGAGATTCAACAGAGGGAGAGAATTGGTCGTCGAGTTATAGCAAGAACAATGATTTTTAGAGAATTTCTGACAGCACCCTAAAACATTGTATGGCATCGATGCTTCTGTGATTGCCTGTGAGGGACAACGGTAGCGATAACGCAATCAGGTGGTATTTTGGTCGAGTTTATACACTGAACAGAACAATTGGTGGTAGAATACATACAACGAGGTGATAGATGAAGATATCATTTTCATGGAAACAGCATACAAAAGGGGTGCTGGTGAGCGCTCTTTTGGGGTTTGCCCTTTTGCTCATCGGCTGTGCTTCTGCACCAAAAGAGGTGTTCCTTGCACCCCCTGAATATATAACTCCAATCACCCATGGAGCATTGCCACAATCTTCTTTCTTATCAGAAGAGCTTAGGGCGGCAAGTGAAGATATTGATGCCATGCTACCTGCAGTTTTACAAAGTGATTCCACAGAACAAGAAGCTAGCAGCAGGTTTGTGTTTCAGGCTTCAGGTAGCGGACCTACTGAAGAGATAGCAAGACAGGAGGCACTTTCCACCCTCTCCTCTATTTTATATACGCAAGTTACCAGCATCATCGAAACACGAGACTTTGTTACTATGATCGATAGCGAAGTTGGTGCTGCAGTTGCTGACTTTGCAAAGCATATACAAGTGTCTACAGAACTGCCGATCCTTGGCGCTTCTTTTAGGAGCACTGTAGACAGTCATGGACAGCACCATGTGATGGCATTCCTCGACGGTGAAACATCCCTGGCACTCTATGAACAAGAGGTAGAACGGTTAACCTCCTTGATCAATGCCGTCGATCTTCCTTTGATAGCGCAGGGGAACTCCTTGCAACAGGAACAAGAGCTCGCTGCATTGCTTAGCTACTACGGTGAGTATGAAAAGCTGCTCTTTGTCACCGGTGCACTGGGCGGAGAGTATATCCCTGCTCTACAGACCTCTCGCTATGAGATAGAGCGTGCTCTTGCAAAGGCTGAGGGGATTATAGACTCCTATCAGAAAGCTGCTCGAGTGCTTGCCGCGCAGATCAAAGGAGAACGGATCTACGTCTATCCCCCTAAGCTTGATAATAGCGGCGCGGTAACAGAGTTCGCGGAGCTCCTTGCCTGGGCGATGCAGGATGCCCTAGGCTCACAATCTGTCTACAATCCTGAGCTTGCTCATCTGTACATGGTGGGCAGCTACACCCTCGAAGATGAGGGAGAACAAGGCATCCACGTCTCCTATCGACTCGAAGACAGAAGTGGGGCGGTACTCAACACTGCGATGGCATTACTGCTTCCTGCAGCCTATGCTGGGCAACGTTACATCCCGCTCGCCTACGATTTTCAAAAACAACTGGAGCGAGGAGAGGCAGTCGATACTGCATTCCGTGCAGATATTAGAATCAATGGAATGCAGGACTATCTTTCATTCCATCGAGGGGATGAGTTGATCATTGAGGTGCAGGCAAACCAGCCTTGTTACTTCTATATTGTCGGATATGTCTTTACTGAGGAGGGAGAGGAGCTGGCATACCTCTTCCCGCTGCAGTTAGATGCGGTCGGCAAAGATATCTTTGCCCGCCGTATCTCCGCTGATCAGGTGGGCAAGTGGGTCAGTGTGAACCCGAGCTACGGAAGACATACGCTCCCCATCGAGATTATCGAGCCCTATGGAGTGGAAATGCTGCAAGTATATGCTTCTACCGATCGCAGTTACCAACGCTTCTTAGACACCATTCCAGGCTTTAGGGAGACAGCGGAGTATTACATAATCTCAGAAGATCCTAACGCAGGACTATCGCTAACCCGAGCGCTTAACATAAAGAGTGTGGCGGACTTTGCTGCTCAGGAGATCGCTATAAGCGAAGCTTCGGTGACCTTCAAAACAGCACCTGTAGCTCGATAAGCACGATTTTTTACTTCTCTTGTTGCTGGGAATCTTTGCTTTTATTGCTATTTTAGTTTTTTGTGCTAGGATATGAATATCTAAGAGAGATGGCTGATGCACCATACTGCAGCGATGATACGTTTCTTCTGGCGAGAGTACGGATATGCAGAGATGTGGTATTGAATGCCGATACGAGGAGACTGTATGAAAAAGATGAAAGCACTAGTGTTAGTAGTGAGCATTGTTGCTCTGCTGGTCAGCTGTGGTACGACCAAAGCTGTAGGTGGCTCTCAAGCAGATGATTGGTGGAACAATCCTCCTGCAGATACGGCTGAGTATCACTATGAGGTGGGAATGGCCAAGGGAACGACCCAGCAAGTCTCCCGTGATTGGGCAAAAGCCAATGCAAACTCCGCATTAGCACAGTATGTCAACAACGCCATCGACACTATTGTTGTCAGCTACGTCAACGATGCAGGGGAGCTAGCAACTCAGAATACCCAAGCGGTTGCAGCTTTTGAGTCGCTGAGTAAACAGCGGGCCCAAGCAACGCTCACTGGCGTTACCTACAAGTACCAAACTGAAGAAGATGGGACGGTCTTCGTTCTAGCACAGCTGCCGATCAATGCTGTCGCTGAAGAGCTGAAGGAGACTCTGCAAGAGTCCTTTAGGAAGAACGAAGCAGCAGCAGAAGCCAATGCGATGATGAACGCTGCGATTGAGAAGTATTTCGCCGACTGAGTATGTTCTGATAGGGGGTGCGGGAGCACCCTCTACCTAGATGAAAAAAATACTTCCTGTTCTAATTATATCGCTCCTACTCCTAGGAGCGAGTTGTGCTC